>JAEUQZ010000016.1 GCA_016788965.1 Anaerolineae bacterium
AGGCAAATCTGAGTCCTGGAGCGACTGCTGTAACGGATCGAAGCCAGCTTCACGCAATCTGATACGCAGGTCGTGCATTCCGACATCATTTCGGCCCACATGTTGAATTCCGAAAGCAATCTCACGATCTCGGCCCTCATCCCAAAACAAGCGTGAGTCAGGGTTGAGATCAAGGCGCACTTGATCGTAGAGGCTCAGCCGCTGAGCGGAATCCGAACCAGGCGGGAATGACTCCGCACCCAGAAGACGAAGCTGCTGATCCTGGGGCAGAGACATGGCGGCCGCGCGGCGCAGGTCACACAGGTGAAGCTGGGCGGGGTTCATGTCTACAGCGTAGACGTGGGCAACGGCCGGTAGGGTCAGCAGGGTGAGCGCGGTTTCCCCAGATGAAGCGATAAGGAGGACTTGCTGACTGCTATTCAAGGGCATGTGCCGGAGGACGGCCATTTCGGTCTGATAGTCTTCGTTCTGCACAGAATAGGAAATCCGGCTCTTGAACGATGGCCTATAGTCGATCATAGCGTTCTCCATTTCCAGTACCCCAGGAAAGGCACAAATCAGACGGCAGCGAGGGCCTGAGCGAAATCGGCGATGAGGTCCTCGATGTTTTCCAGGCCGACGGAAATCCGCACCATGCCGGGCGCGATGCGAGCGGCGGCCAGCGCCTCGGCGTTGAGCATGGAGTGGCTGGTCAAGATAGGGATGCTGACGAGCGTTTCGGCTGTGCCGAGGTGGGCGACGTGGAGGGCGATCTGCAAGTGGTCGCAGAAGGCTTTGGCGGCGGTGAGGTCGGCCAGTTCGATGCAGAGCATCCCGCTGAAGCCGCGCATCTGCTCGCGGGCGACGGCATGGCTGGGGGATGAGGGCAGGCCGGGATACAGCACCTGTCTGACCTGGGACTGCTCAGAGAAGAACTCGGCCAGACGCAGGGCGCTGGCGTTGTGCTGGATCATGCGGAGTTCGAGGGTCTTGAGGCTGCGGTCGAGCAGGAAGGCATCGTGCGGGCTGGGGATACCACCGAAGACTTTGCGAGCAGTGAAGACGGCGGCCAGATGATCGCGGCGGCCCATGACCGCGCCGAGGGTGATATCGCTGTGGCCGCCGAGGTACTTGGTGGCGCTGTGGATGGAGAGGTCTACGCCGAGATCGAGCGGGGTCTGGTTGATGGGGGTGGCGAAGGTGTTGTCCTTGATGACCAACGCGCCGATGCGCTGGGCGGCTTCGACCACGCGGCGGATGGAAAGGCAGTCGCAGCGGGGATTCACGGGTGTCTCGAAGTAGACGACTTTGGCCTGGGGCGCGTGCTGATCGAGGGCGTAAAGCTGCTCTTCATCGAGGGTGAGGACGTAGATGCCGAAGCGGGGCGCCCAGTTATTGAAGAAGGCCAGCGTTCCGCCATAGAGGGCTTTGGAGACGGCGATGGTATCCCCGGCGGCGAGGAAGGCCATGAGCGTCGTCGTAATCGCGGTCATGCCGCTGCTGAAGAGCAGGCAGGCTTCGGCGTGTTCGAGTTGAGCCAGTTTGTCGCTGACGTGGCGGATGGTGGGGTTGTCGTAGCGGGTGTAGAAGTAATCCTCGCCCCCGTAGTCGTTGATGTGGGCGAAGCCGTCGCTGTCTTCCACGGCGAAGGCAGCGGTCTGGTAGATGGGATAGGTTACGGGGCGGACATGGGAGTCACGCTGGCCGTGGATGGATTGGGTGGCGCTGCCGTGGGACATGGTGGGTAGCCTTTGTTTAGCTGGTAGCTTTTAGCTGATAGCTTTTAGCCAGACGGAAGAAGTCAGTAGTTTGTAGTTCATAGTTTATGGGTAGCTTTTAGCTGATAGCTTTTAGCTTTTAGCTTTTAGCCATACAGAATGCGCTGTGCATCGGCGATGAGAAATCTGATAAGAATGAGAATGTGCGAATCTTGAGAATCTGTGGCTCGAAATGTCGCTCCTGTCGTCAGTGTCGTCAGTGTCGGACGGACAAATTGGCACAAATGGCATAAATGGCGGCAATGGCATAATGGCAATTTTGTGCCAAAGCCCTCGCATGTAAGCAGCGTTTTGCCAGAAATGCTGCCAATGTACCGCCAGACACTCAAGTGATCTGGCTGCCGAAACGCCATGTCCACTGAAGGGACACCAGAGACGGATCGCTGGTCGATCACGGTCTCCCCATGTTGCATGGGCGGGTGTCTTGTTGCGGCAATTTCGGCAATTGCGGCAGTTGCGGAACGGCAAATTGCGGCAAAGTCCTTACATGCAAGGCACGGTTGTTGCCGTTGTTGCAGTCGGTGCAGTTGCAACGGTGCGATTCTTGCAACAACGATGGGATGCGAAATTCGCGTGTTATAGGTTGTGAAGGTGCGACGGGCGGGAATGCCGGACGCTCCCTAAAGGGACTTCCTTCGGTCGCCACATGGCGTCCCTACCCATCCGTAAATACAGCGTAGCACAAAATGGGGCGGTTAGGGTGACATTTTGTCTACTTTTGCGGCATATAATCGGAGGAAAGAGGATTTAACCGCAAAGACGCAAAGGGCGCAAAGAGAAGAAATACGAATTGAACCGCCAAGGACGCCAAGAGCGCCAAGATCATACGGAGGGGGTGGGCGACCGGAGGCTCAAGCCTCCGGCAGAGTGAAAAAGCCTGCTGAAGCAGGCTGGGGGGCAGGGATCAGGTGTTGGGGATTAGGGAAAGGCAGGGCGGCCTGACGGTGGGTCATGTTTAGGGGGTGGTTGGGCATGAGGCGTTATGCCCCTGCCAGGGCGAATGTGGCGGGTGGGAGCGCGGCGGACGGCCCCTCATGAGAGTTGACAGGCAAGATCGGTCGTGGGCGGGCGGACATGCGGGCGAGGACGCCCTTAGTCCACCCCTACAACCCCGATCCTCGTTACCGAACAGGCTCGTCAAAATTCATGAGGGGTTCTGGTTGCGTGGGGCGACTGGTTCGGGAAATCCCGGACGGGCAGAAGCCCGTCAGAAGGCGGGGGTTTTCAGGGGATAGGGGTTAGGGGTTAGGGATTGGGGGAAAGCCGGACGCCAAGAATGGCGTCCCTACGGAGGCGGGGGTTGTTGGAGGAACGGGGAGGGCGGCGAGTTGTGCAAAACAGACGAATCTTTTGCGTTTGAGGGCATGGATGCAAGGGGCGGGTTTGTGCGAAGTGTTCGGGTGAAGATGGCGAAAGCAATGATGAGTCGCGCAGAGAGACATGACATTTTTTAGGGTTGCAGATGGCAATCTGGGGTTAAGATGAAGTTAAACGTTGTTCATGGAATGAAGGGAAAGGGAATGGCGAAAGGAACCATTTACATCGATCAGGAACGCTGCAAGGGCTGTGAGTTATGCACCACCGTCTGTCCGCAGCAGGTCATCGCTATGGAATCTCAGTTTTTGAACAAGCGCGGTTATCACCCAGCCGCGCTTGTTGATTCTAATGGCGAATGCACTGGCTGCGGCGTATGCGCGGTCATCTGCCCGGATGTCGCCATCACCGTCTTCCGGGAGGTTCCGGTGTCCCGGCGCGTCCCTGTACCCACTGCTGACTCGTAGCTATCGAGGAAGTGTTCATGCCCAAAGAAATGCTCAAAGGGAATATGGCGATTGCTGAGGCCGCCGTCCGTGCCGGATTGGAGGCCTATTTTGGCTATCCCATCACCCCGCAGACGGAAATGCTGGAACATCTCTCGGTGCGATTGAACGAACTGGGGCGGGTGTTCCTCCAGGCTGAAAGCGAAATCGCCGCGATCCACATGGTGTATGGCGCGGCCTGCGGCGGGGCGCGGGTGATGACGTCGTCATCCAGTCCGGGCTTCAGCCTGATGCAGGAGGGATTGTCGTACATTGCCGCGTCGGATCTGCCGTGCGTGGTGGTCGATATGATGCGCGGCGGGCCGGGGCTGGGCAACATCCAGCCGTCGCAGGCGGATTACTTCCAGGTGACGCGCTCGGCGGGACACGGGGATTATCACCCGATTGTGCTGGCTCCGGCGTCGATCCAGGAGGCGATTGATTTTACGGTGCTGGCCTTTGACCTGGCCGACCAGTACCGCCATCTGGTGATCCTGGCCGCCGACGGTCTGATCGGCCAGATGATGGAAGCGGCGGAACTGCCGCCGATGCAGCCGCTCCGCAGCGAACGTCCTGACTACGCGCTGACCGGGGCGGAGGGGCGCAAGAAGCGCCTGATTACTTCCGTCTATATGCAGGCCGAGGCGGAAGCAGCTTACAACCAGACCATCCAGAACCGCCTGCGCCAGATCAAACGGGCTGAGCAGCGTTCGACGGAATACCGCACCGAGGACGCCGACCTGCTGGTGGTCGGCTATGGGACATCGGGGCGTATCGCCCGTTCGGCGGTGGATGAAGCCCGCGCCCGTGGATTACGGGTCGGTCTGTTCCGCCCGCAGACGCTGTGGCCGTTCCCGGAAGAGCGGCTCTCGCAGCTTCTGGAACGGGTACGCGGCTGTCTGGTGGTGGAGATGAATGCCGGGCAGATGCTTGATGATGTGCGGCTGGTGGCCCAGGGGCACATTCCCGTCGGCTTCTACGGCCAGATGGGCGGGCTGATCCCGGACACTGAGGACATCGTGGGCGCTATCGATGCTGAATATGCCCGCTGGTCGCGGCCGCAGCCGGTTGTGACCCGCAGTCTGGTGGGGGAAATGCCATGACGACCATCGCGCCACCTGAAGGAATGCAGACTGTTTACCAGCGGCCAGAGGCGATGACCGAAGTGTCGTTTCATTACTGCCCCGGCTGCACGCATGGGGTCGCGCACCGTTTGCTGGCCGAGGCGCTGGATGAGCTGGGTCTGCGCGAGCAGACGCTGCTGGTCGGCTCGGTCGGGTGTTCGGTGTTTTCGTACAACTACTTCGAGGTCGATGCCTGCGAAGCGGCGCATGGCCGCGCGCCAGCCGTCGCCACGGGGTTGAAGCGGCTGCGGCCGGATCGCACCGTCATCACCTACCAGGGAGATGGCGATCTGGCGTCGATTGGGATTGCCGAGGTGATCCATGCGGCCGCGCGGGGCGAAAACATCACCGTCCTGTTCATCAACAACGCGATCTACGGAATGACGGGCGGGCAGATGGCCCCGACCTCACTGGCGGGACAGAAGACCAGCACCAGCCCGTGCGGGCGCGATACGCGCCAGACAGGGATGCCGATGCGGGTCAGCGAACTGCTGGCGAACCTGCCGGGAACGGCTTACATCGCGCGGCGGTCGCTGCACGATGTCACCAACATCCGCAAGACCAAGAAGGCCATTCTGACGGCGCTGAAGGTACAGCAGCAAAACCTGGGCTTCAGCATGGTCGAAATCCTTTCGACCTGCCCGACCAACTGGGGCATCGCGCCGGAAGAGGCGCTGGGCTGGATCGAAAGCAACATGCTGCCGCAGTTCCCGCTGGGGGACTACCGCGTGAGCGATGCCGTCCTGGCGGCCAAGCTGTAAGAGGAGTAAGCACTCGTGAAGGAAGACTTTCTCATCGCCGGATTTGGGGGACAGGGGGTCATGTTCGTCGGGCAGCTTCTGGCCTATGCCGCGAACGACGCCGGTCTGCAAGCCACCTGGATTCCCTCATACGGCCCGGAGATGCGCGGCGGAACCGCGCACTGTTCGGTGGCGGTCAGTGACCGGGCGATTGGTTCGCCCATCGCGCGGCATCCGAGCGTCGTGATCGCTTTCAACGGGCCGTCCTTCGACAAATACGAGCCGATCCTCGCGCCGGGCGGAGTGCTGGTCAGCAATGCCTCGCTGATCTCGGCCAGCAGCCAGCGCACGGACATCCGCAAGCTGGATATTCCGGCCACGGCGATGGCGAGCGCCATCGGGGATACGCGCATCACCAATCTGGTGATGCTGGGGGCGGCGCTGACGGCCTGCCCGGTCATTCCGCTGGAGGTGCTGCGGCGCACACTGGAAGCACACATCCCCGAACGGCGGCGCGGTCTGCTGCCGGCCAATCTGGAGGCGATCCGGCAGGGCGAGGACTTCGCCCGCAGTCAAATCATGGCGTGATCCTTTCTGTTCTCCTCCTTGCTCAAGGGGCGTGGGCAACCTGCCGCGCCCCGATTCGTATATCAGATCAATACCTACCGCGCATTCCATGCCTCAATCAGGAGTCAGAACCATGAACTACCGCGCATTCAAGCAGGGTCTATACGCCGGAAACCGCCCGAACTGGCTGGCCCGGATTCTGAACCGGATGTGGGCGATCATCCACGGACTGGGCGTGGCTCCGAATTACCTGGTGACTCTGGATGTGACCGGGCGCAAATCGGGGAAGACCGTCTCGCTGCCGCTGGTGATGGCGGTAGTGGATGGGCAGCGCTACCTGGTCTCGATGCTCGGCCAAGAGGCGCAGTGGGTGCTGAATGTCCGCGCGGCGGGGAGCCGGGCTGCGATCCGCAGCGGTCGCCGCGAGGAGGTCCTGTTGGTGGAGATTCCTGTCGAGGAACGCGCACCGATCCTCAAAGCCTACCTGAAGCGTGCCCCTGGGGCACGGCCGCATGTTTCCGTCGATAAGGATGCGCCGCTGGCCGAGTTCGAGAAGATCGCCGGGGAGATACCGGTGTTCCGGGTGACGACGGCATAGGGTGTCTGCAATACGCTTCGCGCAGGTTTCGTCCCGGAAACTTATCCCCCTAACCCTGCTGTATTGCATGAATAGGGGGAGCATACGCTCAGCAGGGGAAAGGGATCTGTCAAGTTGCATCGAGGTTCGGGCCGGCCAGTCCATTCACCGGAGAGGCCGGAGCGATGGTGATCCGGCGGTTGACGAGACCCCGCCCCTCCATTTATCCTCCCGGTACGAGACTCTCTGGGAGGGAACCATGCAGCATTTCATCCAGTTCAATCGCTGGCGCGGACTGGCCGTGATCCTGGCGCTGTGCCTGCTGAGCCTGAGCGGGACGGCGGCGCTGCAAGAGGTCACGCCAGAGGTGACGGCCGAGCCGTTCGCGGTCGGCAACGACCTGACCATCGCGGCGCTGCGGGAGCGCACCATCGAGGGCGGCGACATCCTGCTGGAAGAAGCCCTGACCAACGGGACGAACTACGCCCGCTACATCGCCAGCTACCAATCGGAGGGGCTGAAGATTTACGGTCTGCTGACCATCCCCTTCGGCGACATCCCGGAAGGTGGCTTCAAGGCGATTGTCTTCAACCACGGCTATATCCCGCCGGACAGCTACGTGACGACCGAACGCTACGTGGCGTATGTGGATGCGCTGGCGCAGAGCGGCTTCGTGGTCTTCAAGATCGATATGCGCGGGCACGGCGAATCCGAAGGCGAGCCGATGGGATCGTACTTCTCGCCGTCTTATACCATCGACGCGATTTCGGCGCTGAAGAGCCTTCAGGAGATGGGCATCATCGACCCGGATGGGATCGGCATGTGGGGGCACAGCATGGCCGGCAATCTGGTGCTGCGGGCAATGCTGGTCGAGCCAGAAGTCAAGGCCGGGGTGATCTGGGCCGGGGCGGTTTACAGTTACGACGACTTCGAGCAGTATTCGATCACGGATACGTCGTTCGTGCGCGTCCCGGATTCGCCGGGTCTGCGCCGCAGCCGGGAAATCTTCGAAACCTACGGGCGGCCGGACACGGCCCAGCCGTACTGGAAGGCCGTTTCGCTGACGGCCAACATCGCCTACCTGGAGAACCCGGTGCAGATTCACCACGCGGTGAATGACGATGTGGTCAGCATCGCCTACTCGCGCGATCTGGCGGAAGTCCTGCAAACGGCGGGCAAGAACTACGAGTATTACGAGTACGACAGCGGCGGGCACAACATCGGCTCCCCGGCATTCGAGACGGCTATGCAGCGCACCATCGCCTTCTTCCGGGCATATCTGTGAGGGGATAGCTCGGCTATAATGCGGGCAACGCATCCCAGGTGAGCCTTTTGATACGATGTCTATCCTGCTTGATCCTCTTCAATTTGAATTCATGCAGCGGGCGCTGCTGGCGGTGGTGCTGATCGGCGCGGTGAGCGGCGTGATCGGCGCGTATGTGGTCACGCGCGGCATGGCCTTCCTCGGCGACGCGCTGGCCCACAGCGTGCTGCCGGGAGTCGCCATCGCTTATATCAGCGGGGCGTCCGGTCAAGGGCTGCTGCTAGGCGGGTTGGTGGCGGGAATCCTGGCGGCGCTGGGCATCGGCTTCCTGACGCGCGGCAGTCGTCTGGCCGAGGACACGGCCATCGGCATCGTCTTCGCCGGGATGATGGCGCTGGGCATCGCCATCATTTCCAGCACGCGGAATTACTCGGTCGATCTGACGCATGTGCTGATCGGCAACATCCTGGCGGTGGACGCGACCGATCTGACGCTGATCGCGGCGGCGGGGGTGATCGTGGTCGTGGTGATCGTCGTTTTCTACAAGGAATTCCTGGTCGTGGCCTTCGATCCGACGCTGGCGCAGACGCTGCGGCTGCCCGCCGAGGCGCTGCGGCTGCTGCTGCTGGTGCTGCTGGCGATCACTATCGTGATCGGCGTGCAAGTGGTCGGGGTGGCGCTGGTCTCGGCCATGCTGGTGACACCAGCGGCGACGGCCCGCTTCTACGTCCGGCGGCTGCACCACATGATGCTGCTGGCCGCGCTGATCGGGGCGGTGAGCAGCGTCGCCGGCTTGTATGCCGCCTGGTACATCCAGATCGCGCCGAGCGCGGCCATCGTGCTGACGCTGATGGTGGTCTTCCTGGCGACCTTTTTCCTCGCGCCGGGGAAGGGCTACCTGTGGTCGCTGCTGGGCCGTTCGGCCCGTGCGGCCTGATCGAGGCGGGCTGAACCCACCATGCGGATCATTCTCATTCTACCCTGCTGCATCGGCGATGTGGTGCTGGCGACGGCGGCGCTGCGCGCCCTGCGCCGCGCCTATCCCGACGCGCATATCGCCTGGGCGGTGGGCACATGGTCACGGCCGGTGCTGGAAGGCCACGATACGCTGAACGCACTGGTCGATACCGGCCCGGCGGCGCTGCCCGTGAAATCCCCCCTGGGGTTCCTGCGGCTGGTGAGCCAGCTCCGCGCCGGGCGTTATGATCTGGCGGTGTCGTTCGTGCGGTCGCCGCTGATGAGCCTGGCGGTGCAGCTTTCGGGGATACCGGCCCGGGCCGGGTTAGACAGCGAGGGACGCGGCTTCGGCTATACCGTGCGCGTCCCCGTCGATCCGGCGCAGCCGAGGCATGAGGCCGAACTGTACCTGGAGGTCGTCCGGGCGCTGGGCATCCCGACCGAGGACTGCTGGGCGAATGTCCCGGTGCAGCCGGGCGCGGTCGAAGCCATCCATGCCCGCTTAGCAGCGGCAGGGCTGCGGCAGCCCTATCTGGTGGTGCATCCGGGCGGGGGGCGCAATCCGGGCATGACGCTGGATGCGAAGCGCTGGCCGCCGGAACACTTCGCGGCGCTGGCGAACCGCCTCTCGGCGCTGCGGGATGACCCGGTGATCGTCATCGGCGGGCCAGGGGACACGGCGCTGGTTCAGGCGGTGATGGGCCGGCTGGAGCGGCCGGGAGCGGCCTGGGCGGGGGAACTCCGTTTCGCGGAGGTGGCGGCGCTGGCGAAGGAGTCCTGGCTGTATCTGGGGAACGACACGGGGATGACGCATCTGGCGGCAGCCGCCGGGGCGCGGGCGGTGATGATCCTGGGGCCGTCCGATCCGAAGCGGTACGCGCCGTTCACGCCGGGGTCGCTGGCGGTATGGAAGCCAGCGGCGGTCGATCCACGCGGGGTGAGCGGGGGAGCGCCTCGGGACTGGGATTGGGCGCGGGATGGGATCGGGGTAGACGAAGCTTATGCGCGGATTCAGGCATTCCTGCTGGGGTGAGGGGGAAGTCAAGCGTTCACTATTGATACTGGTGCTGCTGGATCGGGTGGAGCAGGATGAACCGGAACAGGACATCGAGAGCGGCGCGCGAGTGCCGCTCTCCTCTCAGTGGATAGATTGCGAATGATTTCTCCTCAGCGGTCATCAGACCCATTTCGCCTGTGCCGCGGCCATGCCCATGCCGGAGGCTGACTTGGCTCCGACCCCGCAGTAGAAGGCGAACTCTGCCAGCAGGGCGAGCCACTGCTCAAGACTGTCGCGTTTGCGCTGGATATCGTGGTAGACATCCGGTTGGCGCCGCTCCAAACCTTCGTTGACGCGCGTCAAGTGGAAGGATGCGCTGCCCGTGAAGCCGACGAACGGTTCATTCTTGACCAGAATGCTGTGGGTATTCATCTGGCACGATTCGATCTCCAGGAACTGCTGTGCAAAGAGCGGCAGGTGTTCGTCGAGAGGGATGGGCGTGAGCTTCCCCCAGCCGTCAGCCAGCTTGCGATACAGCAATGCTGGAACCGGCAGGGGGACATGCAGCGATTCACTGTGGAAGGTGGTCGGAGAGATGAACCGAAAACTCAGGCTGTGCAGTCGAGTACGCTGGCGAAAGCGATCCTGGAGATCACCATAGCTGATTTCGCTGGCCCAGGGGTGCTGATCCGGCGTGGTGAAGATTGCTCGCAGTATCCATGACATCCGGTCGAGTTCAAGGTCGGACGGAGGATGGCTGCGCCACTGATCGAGGGCATCGATGACGCGATCACCGAGTGGTGTCCCGCCAATCCCAGTGACTCGAAACCAGGCAATCTGAGACGGCAGCAGCGTGCCTTGTAGGGGTCTGACGGTATTGATCTGATAGAGGCTGCTGACGGTGTAAGGTTGAACATCGCCGCGGGCATCGAGTTCGGAAGCCAGTGCAGTACCGAGGATGGTGTTCTTCATCATCCATTGGACGGATTTGCCCATATGCCCTTTGATGTGGGTTCGCTCGGAGGGACTGATGTAGCCCACGACCGAGAGCAGTCTGCTCATGATGAGCCACCTTTTCACACGATGAGCGGAAGCACTTCAACCGGAGAGCAATGCACACTCCTGAAAAGACCCTTCTTCAGGCCATGAAAAAGGGACTTTGGCAACGACATCCTCGCTGAGTGTAGTGCGTTTCGCGCGATGCAGATATGAGTTTGAGGACTAATCACCCCGACCTGCATTTTCTGTACGCCTGGTCGCTTTCCGGCGTTCCAAACAGTATGTTTTGATCCTCAGGGTAGAGAAGTGCCAGCACCAACGCAGTCGCCCATTTGCTCGGCGGCGGGTATGAAAGGCTACGGGCTGGCGAGCGCGAGGTTGCCCGCGCGGAGTTGGTGCGCTTCATGGGTGCGTATTGGCGGGAGTGAAAAGCGGTGTATGGATTGAATCACTCGTCATTCGCGTCAGAACCAAACTCGGAAAAATCTTTGCTGAACTCACGGTTCTTTCGGGGTTGTGGTGTAGTTCTCAGCGGTACAGAAGTGCTTTGGATTGCTTCCCTAAGTTGCTTGTCGATCACAATGGCTCCTCGGAGATCCGCATCTTGTAGTCTGGTGTTTGTCAGTTTTGCATTGGACAAGATAGCTCCTCGCAAATCAGCGCCCGTAAGATCTGCATAGCTCAAGTCTGCGTCATTGAGATGGACCCCTTGCAGATCAGCACCCGCTAGTTTTGCTCCAACTAACTTGACATTCCTCAAATCCAAGCCCGCCAATTTTGCACCATTCCATTGCTGGGCAGCATCCTGACTGCTCAGTGTGGCGCCTACTATGGTGCGACAACTTACAATGGCCGTTGGTTGAAGTATTGCCCCAGTTAAGTCGCAGTCTTCCAGTATTGCTCCGTTCAAATTGGCGTCAGTGAGTAATGCTTTGACAAGTCTTGCACCGGTGAAATCCACGCCGATTAGTTTCGCACCTGTGAAATTGACTTCCTCACAAATAGAGGCCCGGAATACCGACTCCGACAAGTCTGCGGCGACAAGCTCAACTGATGTCAAATCCCACCCAGAGAAATCACGCCTTATCCAATTAAGTCTCTTTTCACGGTCACTTAGTTTGGCCCCTTTCAAGTTACACTTGCTAAGTGCTGAAACTTGAACAACCGCTCCGCGCAAATCGGCATTCACCAGTGACGCATTTTCTAGTACCGCATCGGTCAAATCCGCGTTGCGAAGATCGGCCATTTGCAGATCTGCGCTAGTACAGTCGGCGCGGCACAGACTCGCATCTCTTAGATTTGCTGCAGTCAAGCGAATTGATTTCAAGCTCCACCCAGCGAGATTAACTCCCACCCAATTGAGTATGTTCTCGCCATCACTTAACGTAGCCCCTTTCAAGTTACACTTGCTAAGTGCTGAAACTTGAACAACCGCTCCGCGCAAATCGGCATTCTCCAGTGACGCACTATCTAGCACTGCATCGGTCAAATCCGCATCACGAAGATTGGTGTTGCTCAGATCTGCACTACTACAGATGGACCCATGGAGGTCTACACCCTGTAAATTCGCCTCCGCAAGCTGAACTGCGGTCAAGTCCAGACCAGATAGGTTTTGTTCAGGCCACTCTCGTTTGCTCGTAGGGCTGCTTAACTTGGCACCTGTGAGATTACAGCCTCGCAGCGCCTGAACATCAATTTCTGTTCCGTACAAGTCACAGTTTGTCAGCACAGTTCCATTCAGCTTTGCGCCGCCGAGCTTTGCCCCGCCCAGGTTTGCTCGGTCAAGTTTCGCGCCCTCGAGATCAGAATCGCGAAAATCTGCTCCAACAAGATATGCATTGATAAGTATGGCATGTTTCAATACTACACCGGGCATTTTCACTGAGTCGAGCCAAATACCTTCAAGGTTCGCTCGTGACAAATCCGCGTTTGAGATTGATAGGTCCTTAAGTTGGACTAATGGCTCAGTCCAATCGGTTTCAGAACCTGTATCGTGTCGCTTTGAAGTAATAAGTCCAGTGTCGTACAGGAATTTGATGACCTGTGCGGTACGTTCAGGATCACTCGCCAGTTGGCGAAACGCGAGCAGTGAATGTGTCTTGGCAATTTGGCGCAAACGTGCTTTGTCTTCAATATCTCCTTGAATGAGTGCAGCCATGCGATCCACATATTCCTGAAGCTGCCGCTCGCGCAGATAATCGTCTCGTTTATTTTGCTCCTGCAAGTCTAATTGTTCTTGACGTTGCTTATCACGCTCTATCCTGGCCCGTTCGTTACGTTGTCTTTCTTCAATACTATCTCTTTCTGTCTTTTGTATTTGCGCCTGCAAGCGGGCGCCGATCACTGCGACGACAACCGGTATTGCAAGTCCGCCGAGCAGTTGCAGCCAGTCCCAAAGCTCTTTGCGCGGCTGTACAAATGGCGGTACGATTTGGGCGCCAAACCCGCTCCAATCGAAGTTATAGAGCAGTAGGGCAGCAACCACCATCACCATGAGTATGCCTAGTGTGACTCGTGCCCCGGTTTGGTTTTTCCAAGATTTCATGCCTCGGTATAGCATTCTCAGCACAACCAGCGCCACCAGGAGAAGTAGCAGCCCACCCCCATCTTCGCGGAGAAAACTAGGGAGGCTGTTGCCGACGGTGAGGATCAAAAACAGGAACAACCAGACGATGGTTTCCAGCACGTTTGAGACGAGCGTCTCTCGCTTTGAATCGGATGTGCCCATTCCGCGCTTCCTCCGTAAAGGAATATACACGGTAGTGTATTGATTTCGGTGGAAATGTCGTGCCATGAATCAAATTACGGCACAAATCCAACGTCTTGATTGAATTTTCACCGACTTTGATACAGTACTATACATATTGGTTAGTTGCGTCAAGGACAGCCATGTCATATACTCCGAGTATATACTATTGGCTTACGGAGTGCCACTATGGATAAATATCTGATTGTCGCTGAAGTCGACAAGATTCAATCATTCGTCTTCCAATCCTCGCGCTTGCGGGAAGTCGTCGGCGCCAGCCACCTGCTGGAAGAGTTCTGCAAGGCCATTTCAGGCGACCCCAAGAAGCATTTTCCAGGCATTACCCTCGATATCCTCGCCAGTGGGGGCGGCAGCTTCCGCATCGTGGTCGAGGGCGATGAAGCGGCTGTAGAAGCGGTGGGCAGGGATCTGCGCGAGACCTTTCAGCGGGAGGTTGGCGGCTCAATCACCATCACCCATGTGCCTTTTGAGCCAAAACAGAATGTCATCGAGCGCGGCAATGAGGCGCTTCGCCGCGCCAAGATCGGCGGGGATGCGCCCCAGGCGCTCTGGCATCTGCCCTATCATGCCATCTGCGAGTCGTCGGGCAGCGAACTGGCTGTGGCCTATGAACGACCTGGGGGACTGGCGACCGAGCGGCCGCGTTATCTGGGGCCACGCACCCGCGAGAAGGCAAAGCAGGATGCCAAAGTTGCAATCTCGCGCGAGTTGCGTGCAACGATGGAAAACCTCACTGGTCTGGGTAGCATCGGAATTCACGAGGAATCGACTGAACCGGAGACCTATGCCTGGGAATCGCGGCAATATGTAGCCTACATGGTTGCTGATGGCAACCACATGGGGGCTTACTTTGACCAGTGCAGTCCTAACACACTGCATGAGCTATCCGAAGAGTCCGGCAAGCGAACTTTGAAGGCGCTGGCTGAAGCGACCATGCACATGATAGAGCGCCGTCCGAAGACTTTTCCTGCCGATACTCTCCCCGTGCTGCCGCTCATCAGCGGTGGTGATGACCTCTTCATGCTCATGCCCGCTCTTTGGGCTATCGACGTTGCGGCGCGTTACTGCAAGGCTTACGAAGACGATGAAACAGGCATGACCGCACTACTCCGGTCGATGAACATCATCACATCCGATGAAAAGGCCACGACCGGCGTGGCGGTCGTCATCTGCAAGGCCAGCTATCCCTACCGAATCGCTTACCAGCACGGGCATGAATTGTTGGGTGCTGCCAAGAAGCGCGCTAAAGCAATTGGAGAATCCTGTCTGGTGATCAATTTCGTTGTGGGCAGTGATACAGTTGTCGATGCAAAACCGACACTGATACACACGCATACCGGCAGCCTGTATCATCTGACCTACCGTTATGCGCTCCGGGGGCTGCCCAATCGCATTCGGCATCAGGTGGATGAAGCGCTCTTGGACGATGCGGACCTAAAACCCATCATCAATCGTACAAAGGCACTCTACCCCGATTTCGACTACGTTGACCAACTTGCGGCTGCGGCCGCGCGTCCAGAAATGCTGCGTGAACTGCTCAAGCTCTGGGACTTCGCCCTGGACATGCAGCATCCACGCGAAGACTACCGATCCACGGAGGCCTGAGATGCACATCAAACTCGAATTCGAGCTGTCGTTCATCAGCGATTGGCACATCAACGCGGGCTATGGCGCGGATGGCGCGGCCGATGCCATGCTGGAACGCGGGGCCGATGGGCGACCGCTCATCAGCGGGGCGACGCTCAAAGGGCTTTTCCGCGAGGCGGTGTATGACCTAGCCTGCAATCTGAATGCCAAATTGGATGAAAAAACGCTCAAAAAGACAGCGGAAAAATGGGCCAATGATCTGCTGGGCGCGCCCGGCCTGGACAGCCGTTGGCGTTTCAGCGCCGCGACCCGTTCCAGCCGCCGCCGAACTGAAGCGCAGCGTCTGGCAACCGGCGTTCGTGTCGATCCGCGTTATCGCCGCGCTGAAGACAACAAGTATTTCATCCGCGAGTTAGGCACTGCCGAGGTCTACCAATTCACGGTAGAAGGGCAGGTTGGCGAGGATGTCTGGTTGGATGAGGTCGAGCGACTTGCCGCGGCCGCAGCTTATATCCAGCGGCTGGGCGGGCGGCGGCGGCGCGGCAGCGGGGCCTGCCGCATCCAACTGCGGAATCTGCCGAATGTAGACCTCAACGCGGCGCTGCTAGGGCATTATGTCGGGTCGATTCAGGGCAAGGCCGAACCGCTGAATGACAGTCTCGTCCGTGAAGCCATCGAGGTGATACGCTCCGCCCCAGCCGAGTCCTACGCCCATGAGAACCCATCCCGCCGCTACCGCCTGCTGCTGTACACCCAGCGCCCGGTCATCGTCGCGCAGAAACCCCAATCCGGCAACGTATACCTGGGCGACAATACCATCCCCGGTTCATCCATCCGGGGCGCATTCGCGGCGCTGGCACAGCCAAATTCACTCCAAAAGGATCGTTATCGCCAGTTTGTCGAGCTTTTCATCGGTGGCGGACTTCACTTCAGCCTGCTGCTTCCGCTGGTCAAACCCTTTGAGGACGCCGCCGCTGGGCTGGGTGTTCCAGCCGTTCCGCCGCCGCTGGGTTTGCAGCAGGTTGAAGGCAGCGAGGACTCGTTCACTTCGGTCTTTCATCACGGCATTACCAAAAAGAAAGCCTTCAAAAAGTGGAAGAAGCTGGCGGATGGGGCGCGCGATGAAGTCGCGCCGACGTTCAAAACCGAGCCGCATCCGCATGTCGGCATCCATCCGGGCTTGAAACGCGCCGACGACGGCGACCTGTATCTCTACGACACCATCCCGGCGGGGCAGACCTTCGTCGGTGAGATCACGCTGAACCAGGAAGATTGGGAGAGTCTGGGCAGTCTGATCGGGGTGGCAGTGGGCGAAGACTTCGATCTGTACCTCGGCAAAGGCCGCAATCGCGGCTACGGACATTGTAAGGCTCGCATCGAACCGGTCACCGAGGATCAGCCGCCACCCTGGGTTCATATGCCGCTGGAGAAACGCCTGGATGTCCGCCCTGCGCCCAACGAGCTGCTCATGACCCTGGCCTCGGATACGATCCTGTTGGATAAATGGGGAGCGTATTACCGGTGCTTCGATCAAGACTGGCTTGAAGATGTGTTCGGGGTGCAGGTCATCATCCCAGAAGAAAACCAGATCGCCAGTCAAGTGGTGCAAACGCGCAGCATCGAAAGCTTCGACGCCCGTTCCGGCCTGCCCCGCTGGCGCGATCTGGCGCTGGCGACCGGGTCTACGGTGCGGCTGCGCTTCCCTGTGCAATTCCCCGATCCGGATCGGCTCCGCGACCTGGAACGCGACGGCATCGGTCTGCGCCGCAGTGAAGGCTTCGGGCGCGTCGTCTTCAACCATCCAGCGCACATCGGAGACTGGCAGGGCTTTGCCAGCCCGCTGTCGATCCCTGAAGGGTTGTTCAATCCCGTCGTCAAATCGAACAACGATGAGACGTTCCGCCAGAACTGGCTTGGGCTGCTCGACAGGGCTTTCGACCAGAAGCAATTCAAGGATGGCAGAGTGCTGCGGGCAGTGGCCCGCCAGTTGGTCGAGATGCGTGGTCAGCGCATTCCCGAAGTGCTTCAGACCTTCCAGAACCTTCTCGAACAGGCACAAGCCGCCAGCGAGCGACAAGCCTACAAGGATTACCGCAGCGTGGTGCAGGTGGTGGCCGGACTGCTGCAAAAGCTGATCGATGATGACATCAAGCCGCGCTATACCCGGCCGGCGCTGTTGGTACTGGCCGAGCGGCTGCACACCCTCGCCCAGAAACAGGAGGACTAGACTCATGCGTAAGAATCTGAGCCAGTACACCTGTCGTGTGCGGACGCGGGCATCGCTTCAGGTCGGTACAGTCTCTGCCCCCAACGACCCGACCGACAGCCTGTTCCGGCGCGACAGCGCCAACCGCCTGCTGCTGCCTGGAACCAGCATCGCCGGGGCGCTGCGCGGTCACTTGACCCGGATCACGCCAGCGATGACACGGCTGCCCGACGAGAGGAGGGTTTGTGATGCGCTCTCCGGGAATACCCGCACGGGCAAATGGAAAGGCAAAGGGCAAGAGCAGACCAAAGCCTGCGCCTGTATCGTCTGTCACCTGATGGGTGACATCCGCCCGCTCAATACGCTGCGGCAGGATGACAATGAGTCCCTCAGCCTGAAGGAACTGGAAGCCTGGAATGGACGGGCCTCGCGCCTCATCATTCATGATGCCGTGCTGCCAGACCTGCCGACGGTGATCCGCGATGGCGTGGGCATCGACCGGGTGACGGGGGTCTCGGCGCGGGCGGCCTCGGCCAAGTTCGACTTTGAAGTGGTCCCGGCCGGCACGGAATTCGACATCTTTCTTGAACTGGAAGACACCGATCCCATCGACGGCTATCTGTTCAACCTGGCTCTGCATGAGTGGCAGGCCGGTCGGGTGCGCTTCGGCGGCGGCAAGAGCCGGGGCAGCGGCGTCCTTGATCTGGTGAGCGTGAACGTGATCCATTACGAACTGACCAACCCCGCCGGCCTCGGTCAATTCCTGCTGCGCCATCTGCAAGCCCCAACTCCGCAGCCCTACAACATCACAGCCCCCTCTCGTGATCATCATGGCGGCTGTCAAGAGGTCGCGCACAGCGTCCAGAGTTGGATCCGTGTCGATTTCGACCTGGAAGCCGAGGGTTTCTTCCTGACCAACGACATGACCCGCGCAGCCGCCAGCGGCGTCGATCAGCAGTCTCTGCCGCTCATTCCCGGAGCCAGTCTGCGCGGGGTGATCCGCAGTCAGGCCGAGCGCATCGCCCGCACCATCGCCAACCTGAAGGCCTCCAACGAGGCGGAATTCCTGGCGCACTGTGCCGCTTCCGATCCCTTCGTCACCTTCAGCACAAGACAGCAAGCTCAGGAAGCGAAGGGCCTCCGATCCAGCGCCGCCCGCATCCATGACGAGCCTAAAGCGGAAGAGCTGCGCCAGTGTATCGAGAATTACGATCTGGCCGAGCAGCTTTTCGGCAGCGTCGATTGGGGCAGCCGTCTGGCGGTCGAGGATGCGCCGTTGGTGGGTGAGCCGGTCTGGAAGAAACTGGATTTCGTCGCCATCGACCGCTTCACCGGCGGCGCTGCCGACGGAGCCAAGTTCGATGCCTACGCCCTCTGGAAGCCGACATTCCGCTGCTGCCTGTACCTGGAGTCACCCCAGGGTTGGGAGATCGGCTGGCTGCTGCTGGCGCTGCGCGACCTGCGCGATGGGCGCGTATCCGTCGGCGCGGGGGGTGCTAAAGGCTTCGGCGCTGTCACGCTCCGCAACCTGAAGCTGACGCTCGGCTACGCCTACCCGGAGGCAGCCCCCGCCGCGAACCTGCCGCATGAGGGTAAGTCCTTCTTCCTGGAGAGCGTTTACACCGACTGGCAGGATCGCACCATCGTGAAATGGATGGGCGCATCTATCGAGCGGATACGAGACTTTTCTCTACAGGTTGAACACCAGGGTTCCAAAGACCCTTATTGGAATCAGGATTACTGGCCCAGCCTGAGGGGTCAACCAGCCAGCGTCCTCTATCCTGGGAAGGTGAAACAGCCATGAACTTGAATCCCTGCCCTGCGTGTCCCAGGCCAGACAACCTGATCCTGGCTGCCGGACAAAACCTGGACTGGAATGCGCTGCGTCTGCTGCCTGAAAGGATGCCCTACCTGATCCTGGAGACGGCGGAAGACGGCATCCAGTTCATCTCTATCTTTACTGAGAAAGACTTCAACCGCGCTCTCACTGTCCTGCGGCTGCACAGCTTCGGCCTGGGCGGAGACTTACAGGTGCGCGTCGATGAGCAGCGTGTACACTGGCGCTTCGTCGGCGAGCGGACTGTCTTCGATCAATTGGGGCTGGCTGCGACACAGCATGACTTCCATCCAGGCCCACTCTCGATGATAGACAAGTCTGAAACGGCACTGCTCTGGGGGAAGTACGACGCTGATGATCCCGACGATGCCGAACGTGGGCGGCGCTATGAAGCCCGCATGGGCCGCGCCCCTCTGGACTATCCCGATGTCCCGCTGGAGTATAAGCGCGTCAACATCTGCGCCTGTCCAGTGCGCCTGGATTCCGACCAGCGAGTCATTGCCTACTGGACGTATGCGCTTGCCGAGCATCAGCCTGAATCCCAGAAGGAGGCGGGATCATGAGCCGCTTTGTCAATCCCTATAACTTCGTCCGCCCGCTTCCCGCACCGAAGTTGAAGCCCCTCTCCGAAGCGACTGCCGATCAGCATCTCCTCTGGCGCTGCCCGCCGCCGCCGCATGACCGCTACACGGGCTTGAGCGGGCGCATCACCTGTACGATGACGGCGGCAACACCGGTGTTTGTGAGCGGCGACGCCGAAGACCCGAAAGCCGAACACCAAACCTATCGGTTGTTCGAGGTGAACGGGCAGTACCTCATTCCCGGCGCGTCGCTGCGCGGCCCCATCCGCAGCGTGTTCGAGGCGGCCACCAACTCGGCCTTTGGCGCGTTTAGCTTCACCGATGAACATCTCTTCTATCGCCTGCCCGCTGATTCTGCTTTGGGATTGGTTCCCGCCCGCGTGGAGGCAGACGAAAGCAGCGAGTCGGGTTTTGGTTTACGCTTTCTGACGGGTTCCGCCGAATTACAACCCACCCGCCGCAGCAAGACGCTCTATGCCGCCTGGATTCCCCGCCATCCCAATCCGCAGATCCTCCAAAAGAAAGATCAGCGCAAGCATCGCCATTTGCTGCGCCAGAACCAGTTGGTCGTCATTCCCAAAGACTGTGAAGACGGCCAGTCCTGCTATGCAGCCATTTTCAACACCAGGACTCTGTCCCCGAACGACCAGCAGGGTTTTCCCCACTGGCAGGCCGACTTCATCCATCGTGATCCCAAACAGGTCGATGCCTGGATCAAGGCGCATCGCAACCACGACTACCAACAAGTCCAGGGGTATGCCTACAGCACCGGCCTGAATGCCGATGTCAAGCAGTATGAGCGTTTCTTCTATGAAGATGGCCGCCATCCCACCATCACCACGCCATTGGAGGAGGACGTGTGGAAAGCCTATGACGCGCTGATGAAGGACTACTATGATCGGCGTGTGAAGATTGCCGAGAGCCTGAAGTCCCAATCGAAACAGGGTCGCAGCGGCATTGTTCCCAGCCGCTTCGTCAGCAGCCCGGAGCATCTGCGGGTAGGGACGCTCGTCTATGCCGATATCGGCGAGAAAGACGCCAGCGGTCATTATCCGGTACGCGCCATCTACCCGGTGAACATCTCCCGCGCCCGCTATCGCAGAACCGTTCGTGATGTCATCCAGAGCCGCTATCCTCATCTGCTGCCCCCTACCAAGATCGAGCAGCTCTGCCTGGCCTCGCGCGTCTTCGGTTGGGTCAGCCAGGACTCGGAAAAGCGACCTCGCACCGAGCAGGTCGCTTATCGTGGGCGGGTGCGTTTCTCCGACGCGCTGCCCCAAGCGCTCAAGTTAGGAACTCAGTCAAAAACCCTTGCCATTTTGGGCGAGCCGCATCCCACGTCGGTAGAATTCTACCTGGAGGACAACGGCGCTGAAGTCGTTCCCCGCAAGAGCCAACCGCACGGCTATGACGACGACCGCGCCAGCATCCGCGGCCGCAAGTTCCAGCGCCATCACGGGAAATGGAATTGGGATATCGCCACCACCCATGACCAATCCGACCAGAACCGCACGATCCAGAACTACTACGACGAGGGCACGACCTGGACGTTCCACATCGATTTCGACAGCCTTCAGCCAGTTGAACTGGGGGCGCTGCTCTGGACGCTGGAATTGAATTTTGGCGACCAGCGCGGCTTCCACCGTATCGGCTACGGCAAGCCGCTCGGTCTGGGCAGCGTGACCATCGATGTGGACGACATCAGCATTTATGACGCGGCGGTGCGCTATGCCGGCGACGGCAGTCAGGACGGACGGGACACCACTATCGATAAAGATGCCTGTGTTCGCGCCTTCACCACCACGATGGCCGCGCTCTATGGACGGCCATTCGATGAACTCGCCCCCATCCGCGATCTGAAAGCCCTGTTGACCCCGCGCCGCGATGAACTGCCGATCCACTATCCGCGCCTCGATCCGGGGCCACCTGGCGAAGACAATCCTGGATTCGCCTGGTTCATGGACAACCGCAAGAGTACCCGACCGGAGCGCCTATCACCCGCTGACCAGGACAAAGGTCTGCCCTATGAGGTTGGCAGAAGGAGATGAAGCATGTCGCACGTTTTCATCAGTTACAGCCGCCGGGACAAAGCCTGCGCCTACAAGATTCAGCGCCAGCTTGAAGCCCAGGGCTTCAAAATCTGGATCGACAAAAACGATATTCCGGCGGGTGCAGCCTTTCCCAACAGCCTTCTGACAGCCATCCGCGAAGCCGCCGCGGTATTGGTTCTATGGTCACAACAGGCCAAGGAATCGAATTTTGTTGAGAAGGAGATCAAAGCGGCGGAAGAACAACGTCTCATGCGCGATATGCCGCTCGTGCCGGTATGGCTGGACAACACACCCCTGCCTCCAGAACTCCAGACTCTCAACGCCGTCGAGGTGAAAGGCTGTACCGACGATGAGATCAAAAAGTTGGTGGGACGGCTACAGAGACTCCGGTTCCGCAAGCTGCTGCCCTTCAACCCGGATGTCCCTCTGGAAAATCAAGGAGCTGTTCCGCTACGCGATGTTCCAGCCCTGTCGGCACTGCCCATCATGGAGTCGGTCTACTGCAAGGGGCAGGTCATCGCCCCACCCAATCTCAGCCTCACGGCGGTCAAGGCGCATCGGGCACGCACGGTGCAGGTGTTTCTAGAGTTCGTGGGAATGCCCGGCAATTACAACAGCGTTGCCCAGATTTATCAGACGCTGCAAACACTGCAACCCCAAACCCCCTTCTTCCTCTTCCATTTCACGGGTCACGAGTCGGGTACGGAGTTTGCACTTACCGATGATCCCGAGGAAGCGCCGCACGGTGATTGGCTGGATCCCGTTGGCGCGGTGTACGAAACCTTGCAGCAGATGCTAGGACGGGGTGGCGCATCGATCCAGTTGTTCAACGCCATACCCGCTTCCTTGAACTTCGCCATTGGGATGAAGTTTTATAATTTCTGGCATCTGCAACTGTTTCACTATACCCGCAGCAAGCGGTATCAGTTTGTCCTGGATACGAACGATCTGTAAACAATTCCTGGCAGATTGTCACCAGTGGAAAGGCCGCAACAATGTGATTGCGGCCTTTCTGTTGAAGTCCCCCGAAGGGGAAACCCAGGACGCCTGGGAGGAGTTACTGATCGCACTCGACAGTCGTGGCGTCTATCGCCAAAGTGGACTGGAACTGCTCATTCATGATGGGGGCGCTGGCTTGCAAGCTGCTCTCCAGCAGGTCTATCCCCACATTCCCCAACAACGCTGCCTGTTCCACAAGCTCCGCAACCTCCGCCAGGCTATTGTCGCGCCCTCCGCGCTTTCCCCCTCCCAAGAGCGCACCTTCAAGTCCGACTTCATGCGCCTCCTCCGTCCCATCTTCCAGGCCAGCGATCTTCAACACGCTCGTCACCTGACCGACATCTTCTGTTCTGCTTATCGCCACTCCCAACCCAAACTCGTCTCCCCCTCGTGCAGGATTGAGATGCCTATTTCGCTTTCTTCCGCGTCCTGGCGCGTTTCCCCACCTGGCCGCGCCGTTTCCTTCGCACCACCAGCCTCCTCGAACGGGTCAATCGCTCCATCTGCCGTCTCTTTCGCGCTGCTGGGGCTTTTGATTCCCCCTCCGGCTTGCTCGCCGCTGTCACTCGTGTTCTGGCTGCTCATCGCCTGACTTGAATTTTCACCCACTTTGATACGCTACCTTCGCGCTGACATGTTGACATCGGGGTGGAGTTGCGCTATAAATTTATTGAGTGAAATGTGTTTTCATACAGTGAAAAGGTAATAAACTTTGT
>JAEUQZ010000170.1 GCA_016788965.1 Anaerolineae bacterium
CCTGATTTAGGCTCGGATTCGCATACCCAAACCTTACTTCAGATCGGTCACTTTTTCACGTTTGCACAAAATCTAGGAAACTATGAACTATTAACTTTTCTTCTCTCAATGACACAAATGACATCGGCGGCACTGACGACACTGACGACATTAGCGACATATCGCTCCCCCTCTCCAGCGCGAAGCCTCCCCATCAGGAATGCGCTAGAAAGGAGGCTGGGGCGTGAGGATAGGCTGCACGGAATAGAGGATCGATACCGGGACTGCCCAACAGAATCTTCGCCCACCGACGCGGGCTATACCTGCGTCGGTAGGATGATGGTGAAGACTGTGCCCCGGTTGACGTGGCTTTCGACCGTGATCGTCCCCATATGCAGATCGACGGCTTGCTTGGCAATCGCCAGCCCCAGCCCCGTCCCGCTCACCGAGCCGACGTTGGAGGCGCGGTGGAACGGCTCGAACAGGTGGCTCTGGTCGCCGTCCGGGATGCCGATGCCCTCGTCGATCACGCGGATCACGGCTTCATGGCCGCTGTGGGTCAGTTCCAGCGTGACCGGCTTATCCAGCGGCGAATACTTGAGCGCGTTGGAGAGCAGGTTGGTGACGGCCCGGCGCATCAGCTTGCGGTCGATCTTGGCTTCGATGCGCTGGTTGGTTCCGACGAAGTTCAGAACGCGCTGCATCCGGTAAGCCAGTTGGAGTTCTTCCAGGATGTCCCGGCAGTACGTCTCCAGGTCGATGACTTCCAGGTTCATCTCCGCCCCGGTGAAATCGGCGCGGCTGATGGTCATCACGTCGTTGATGAGTTCGGTCAGGTATTCGACCTGCTGGTCGATGGTGTCGTAGGACTCGACCTTCTCCTGGGCGGTGATGCGCTCCCCGTAGTTGCGGAGCATACTGCTCGCCAGCCGGATCGCCGCCAGCGGGGTCTTCAGGTCGTGCGACATCATCGAGATGAAGCGGTTCTTCAGGTCGCGCAGCTCGCGCTCTTTTTCCAGCGCCAGGTTGAGCCGCTCTTTATCCCAAAGCTGGGATTCAAGGAACTTGCGCTCGGTGAAGTCCTGGATAATGGCCGTATAGAAGCAGCGGTCATCCAGGTCGATGCGGCTGGCCGCGAAATACATCGGGAAGGTCGTGCCGTCCTTGCGCTGCCCTTCGATCTCGTCCCCCAGCCCGCTGACCTGTTCGAGGAAGACGGCCAACTGATCCTGGGTGGGATGCCGGGCCAGCGTCGGCAGGAGGCGGTGAATCGGCTGGTCGATCATCTCGTCGCGCTCGTAGCCGAAGATATACGCTCCGGCGCGGTTCAGCGAGACAATGCTGCCCTTCTCGTCGAAGGTCACTACACCATCGACGAGGTTGTCCAGGATGGCTTCCAGCCAGCGTTTGCTGTCGCGCAGTTCGTTCTGCACCGACTTCAGTTCGGTGACGTTCTGATGGGCAATGATGATGCGGGAACGCCCGTACCACGAAAAGCGCGTCACGCGAACGATGAACCAGCGCCGCTCGGTCGGGCTGTGGCACGGGTATTCCATGTGGAATTCTTCCGTGTCGCGCAGCCGCACCCGCCGGATGCCATCGGAGACCATGCCGGCATCTTCGGCATAGCGGGCAGCCTTATCACAGACAGCCAGGTAGTTCGTGCCGATGCCATAGGACGGATCGCGGTAGGCATTGGCTTCGCCGAAGCGCTTCCAGGCCTTGTTCACATGAATGATCACGCCGTCTTCGTCGAGGATTGCGATGTGGGCGGACAGCGCGTCGAGGGCGGACTTGACCAGGCTCTCGGCCAGGGCGATGGCCTGGTTGGGCGGAAGACCTTCGCTGGTCTGGCTAATCAATGATTGGGTCACTGCGACCCCCTTGCACTCCTACAACCGGGCGAGCGTCAGGGAAAACACCACAGTGCCATTATAAAACAGAATCGCCGCGCCCGCCACTGCTCATCCAATACTCAGCTTTCATTCACTGAAACTTCATGAGGTGAGGGGGGAACCTGGAGCTGTGCATTCAGGAAAGTGGCGACCCGTTGGCCGATGTGTTGGGCGGCGGTGGGGGTGAGGTGCAGGCCGTCGAAGGTGAAGGTATAGCCGCCGCGGATGCGCTCAGCTTCGTAGTCCTGCCAACCGGAGCGCATCCGCTGGCCGATCAGGTTGATGCTGGCGAGGCTGAGCGGTGGACGATCCGCGACGGAGGGCGGGGCGAGTTCCGCGGTGAGGTCGAGGGTAGGGATGTTCAGGCTGGCGGCGGCTTCACGAGCCAGCGCGTTGTAGTGGGTCATAGCGGCGACCACCGCCGGGTTGACCTCGGCCTGCCCCAGGCCGACCCAGGCCAACACATGGTTCATCTGGAGGCGGAGCAGCACATCCCGGTAGGTGCTGGCGAAGAGATCGGGCGGGACGATGCCGCCGGGCACGCCCTGAACCTGCTCATAGTAGCGGCGGGTATCCGGTTGGCTATAGGAGATGGCGTCATTCCCCCCGCAGACCAGGAAAACTCCATCGGGTTGGCCGTCCAGCACGGAGTCCAGGCGAGCGGCGAGGTTGAGGATGGTGCTGCCGGAGACGCCGGCGTTGGTGATGGTGTAGGCGGGCAGGTGGGCGGCAGCAGCCTCGACGAAGCTGCCGCCGTAGCGCCCTTCTACCAGACTGTTTCCCAAAAAGGTGATGTGCATAGGGTTCGGCATTGGCCTCTTGTGGGTGATTGGACGGGAGCAGTCAAAAGTAGTTCGTAGTTGATAGTAAAATGCAGATTCATCTCTGACGTGACCTGGCGTATTCCACGATAGTACAAAACGGAATGGAAAGGGTAACTCATTTGAGGGAAAAAGAGGACGCCCCATCAGGATACCTCTTAAAGGAGGGGGCGTCCGACTGCGACGCAATCAGTTGTAGGCCAGGACGCCGCCGACGTAAGTCTGCTCGACGCGCAGATCGGTCAGCGCTTCGACGGGTGTGGTCAACGGATCGCCGCTGAGGACGGTCAGATCAGCCCACTTGCCGGGGGTGAGGCTGCCCCGATTGGCGGCGTCGCCGCTGGCGATGGCCCCGCCCATCGTGTAGGCATAGAGGGCTTCAGCAGCGGTGATGGCCTGCTCCGGGGCGATGGGATCACCGAAGGGGTCGCGGCGGTCGAGGGCGGCCTGCATCCCCAGCAGCGGATTGTCATCGGGCACGACGGGCGCATCCGAACTGAGGGCGACGGTCAAACCGGCGTCGAGCATGGCGCGGACGGGATAACAGCGCGGAAGGTACGAATCGGGCAGGTAGCGGCGGAAGGCCGCCCCCAGCGCGGGCAGGAAGACGGTCTGCGGGACGGCGATGACATCCAGCGCCTTGCAGCGGCGCAGATGGTCGGAATCAGGCAGGCCGAGGTGCTCGATGCGGTGGCGCAGGCCGGGTTTGCGCTGATGCAGCACTTCGTAGGCGGTAAGCACCTGGTCGATAGCGACATCGCCGATGGCGTGCGTGCCGATGCGGAAACCGGCGTTATGGGCTTCCCACATCAGTTCGACCAGTTCGATGAGTTCAAAGCGCAGCAGGCCGTGCTGGAGCGTGACCTTGTAGGGTTCGCCGAGGGCGGCGGTGGCCCCGCTGAGGCCGCCATCCGCGAAGAACTTGACGCTGTCGATCCGCAGGAAGTCGCTGAGGTGGCGTTCCGGCAGGGGGAGCGTTTCGGTTCCGCCATCGGGGCGGCGGATGGGCATCCCGTTGACGCGCACGGCCAATTCACCGCGCGACTCCAGCAGGCGGTAGACGCGCGTGTGCGAAGGCATGAGCAGCGGGTCGGTGGCGCTGGTGATGCCCAGGCTGAGTTGATGACGCAGGCAGGCTTTGATGGCCTCGGCCATGTCCTCGTCGCTGAGTTCCGGGATGATGCGGGTGACGAGACCCATGGCGGTCTCTTGCAGGAGGCCGGTGGCATCGCCATTGAGGTCACGAACGATGACGCCGCCGGGCGGGTTGGGGGTGTCGTGGGTGATGCCGGCCATCTCCAACGCGAGTGAGTTGGCGACGACCATGTGGCCGCAGGTGCGCGTCAGGGCGATGGGATGTTCCAGGCTGGCTCCATCGAGGTCGTGGCGGGTGGGATGGCGGCGTTCGGGGAGTTCGGCTTCGTTGTAGCCGCGACCCAGAATCCAGGTTCCTTTGGGCAGGTTCTCGGCGCGGTCGCGGAAGTTCTCGATAATGTTCTCGATGTCCGGGGCGGCCTTGATGCTGGCGGGAACCTGCCGGGTGAGCAGCAGGCCAAGCTTCCAGATGTGGACGTGGGCATCGTTGAAGCCGGGGATGAGGGTGCGCCCGGCCAGATCGACGCGGCGCGTGCCGGGGCGGGCAGCGGCTTCGACCTCGGCCAGCGTGCCGACGGCCGCGATGCGCCCATCATCGCCGACCAGGAGCGCCTCGGCCTGGGGGTAGCGGGGATCGAGGGCGTGAAGGGTTCCGTTGTGGAAGAGGAGCATCGTGAGTCCTCACTCTTGTGGACGATCAGGTTGTCTATGCCTATGGTAGCTGATTTTGGGCTGTATAGAATAGAACCTCTTAGGATGCACAGGGAATTGAAGGGGGAATGAGGAAGAGAAGAGAAGAAGAGTGAACGGTATAGGACGCAAAGGAATACGGAGGGGGTTGGTGGGGCGTTGGGAGAGGATTGTGTTTGAGGCGCGAATGGAGTGGAAGTCAACACATGCCTGAGATGTCACGACGCTAGGTAGACGAGCGGCAACAAGATCAACGCAGCAATCATTAGCACTGTACTGATCTGTCCACCATAACGCATCTGACGCAGTGCCAATCCCCATCGTCGCAACCAGAAGAGGAGCAGGATAAAACCCAGCGCGAGTATCAGCAGGTATAGAGGGTTCCATGGAAGGTGTAGAATCAGGCCGATGAAGGGGATTGCAACCAGCGCGATCCCAAACATGGAAACGAGCGGATGCCCGATCAAAACAGCCCGGAGATGCACAACTGACAGCGCCATGATGAGTACCAGAAAGCGGGCTGACTCACTACTTGTAAGATCACTGCGATCCGGATTGACACCAAAGACTGCCATCAGTAGAGCTACCATCACGATGAAGGCGGCGAAATCAGAAATTGAAGCCAATCCAGTCAGAATGCCATGCATATAGCCCGCAACGAGCATGCCTGCGATTATGCCGAACGCACCAATCACCTGGAGTACAACCGCTATCACGAACACATCATGGACACTTGCCGAGGCAGATAAGAGAATCTGACTGATCTGGCTGACCACCAGCGTAAGCACGACTGAAAAAACGACGGCAATTCCCGCGCAGACCAATCCCATGACCGTGCCTTTGCGCCGCCGGAGCGTAGCCATACTTCCCCATCCCATAACAATCCAGGCTACGCTGGCTGTGATGGATGTGGTGAGGCCGAACATTGGAATCATGATGAGCAGCGGAATTGGCTCTGCAGAGGGCCTCGAGGGGAAGGTGTTCTGAATGGAAGTCAGCACATAGGTGAACGAAAAGTACAGGCCAACCACAATGGCTACAAAACTGGCTGTACTTCCGATGATGACGGATGCCAACGCATCCGCGACCGAGGGGGCATAACGCCGCGCGATGAGTCTCGCCAATAATCGACCACCAACGTAGAGTGGGACGATCAGGGCGATTACAATGCCCAAGGTCGCTGGGCCGATAGCCGCTGAGCCAATATCTCCTCGAAACAACACGAAATAATTGATCACCAGTATTGCCAGTGACCATCCGACCAAGATCAGGGCTACCATGACGATGAGACGATACCGTCCGGCAAAATTAGCCAATCGCCCGATGATGACCGGCACGAACAGGAAGGTCAGGAATATCAGAAATAGACCAACCAGTACGATATTCACTCAGGTGCCTTCCAATACCGTCGATAAACCGAAGAGCAAGGCTCCAACAATCCCAATCAGAACCGACAGCAGCACCAGCAGCAGCACCGAGTTGCCGATTGAACCGAAGAAGGCTCGTCGGCTCTTATAGGGCGCGGCCATCGGTACGAGCATGACAATGCCGTAGCAGGCGATGCCAAGTATAAACAAGTTTCCCGTGGGATTTGCAGTGCGTTGGTTCCCGTTCATCAATACGAACTGCATGAACGAGGAACTGCCGAGAATCAATAGGTATGCAAGCATCGTGAGGACGGCATGCAGCGATCGGGCACTTGAGTCGGTGACAATCGCACTGAACAGGCGGAACTTCCGGGGATTCAAGAAGTACCAGGCCAGGACACGCCGGAAATGAGTTCGGGATTTCGCAGTGCGTTCGGTATCTTCGTCTTCGTAACCGAACCCAGGCGGCGCGCCTTCGAGCATGGTGGGCGGCATCCGAACTCGGTTTGCAGGCGGTTCCTCATCCAACAGAGGGGTTGGCTGCTGGTCGGTTGGGTGGACCACGGGCATCACAGGCACATCCGGTTTGCCCAGTGAAACGACCGCATTTGGGGCCAGTAGGCTAACGATCTGCTGCAATCCCTGGTCAAGGTCGGCGCGGGCATCCACATACTGCATGTTGATGATCTCGAAGGGCACTGCGTCTCGCTGAGACCCTTCAATGAGAACAGGGTAGATGGCGAGTTGGAGCATATAGGCATAATCCAACTCACGCTCCACCCATTCTGAGGTCTTGGCGGTGGGGGACATCAAGACGATGACGCAGAAGGCGCCCTGGAGGGCGTTCTCGATGGAATTCTTCCAGGAAGGCGTACCCGCAGTCAGCCGCTCATCCGTCCATACCGGAATACCCGACTCGCGCAGCATGTGCGCCAGCCGCCGCATCGCATCAATATTGCGGCGGCTGTAACTGATGAAGGCGTGTTTGTGTTCGCCTTGCATAGAGACCATTCCCATTTGAAGCGGAACTCTCCGATATTATCGCACAATTCCGGCATTGCCCCACTGACTTGGTTTTTGGCAGGAAAAGGAGCGATCATCTACAATACCCTCATCGCGGAGACACGACCCAACACAGGGAACGATGGCGATGCTCAAACGCTATCGATGGTTAGGTTCGGCGCTGCTGACCGCAGCCAATATTGGACTGCTGCTCCTGACGTATTTCGCGCTGGTGATGCCAGCGGCATCGAGCTTAACGGCGTCCGCTCCGTCGATGCAGATCATGACGCCGGGACTTGCTACATTTGCTCCGACACCGACACCGATACCTTTGGTCAATATTCTGATTGCATTTCAAAACCTACCCCGGGGTTACCGTTTCCCGGATCGGATCGATGAACTCTGGAATGTTGTGGGTTATGTCGCTTGGCCTGAGCAGAGTTTACCTTTCTCCGCGCTCTACGAGTGGGACGGTGGACTGGAACTACTTCTAGGCAAAGTCCTGCGGGTAGACGTGGTCCGTGAACAGCCTCTCTTGTCCACCATGCTGGTGGATAGCATGGCGCAGCTTGGCAGTGTGGGTTCCGACGTTGGGGCGATGCTGCCGACTGGAACAGTGGCGACGACAGTTCGGTTGAATCGTGAACTCATGCCGACTGGACTGGCCGTCGGTGATCATGTCAACGTATTCTATTCGATAGTTGGGAGCAAAGAGGGGGAGGCATTAGGTGAAACAGGCCTCCTCGTAGACAATGCGGTCGTGATGTGGATCGGCGAAATTCCGTTTGGCGGACGGATCAATCGGATGGCGACACCTACTCCAGTTCCAAATGATTCTAGCTCGCAGTTCTCGCCTACCTCGACACCCTATTTTCTTCAAGACGAGACCATCTATCCTCTGGTCTTGGCGGTAACAAACCAGGATGCCGCGAAGCTCGTCTGGGCGGAACACAATCAGGTGAAGTTGTCCCTCGTGATTCGCTCAGCCGAAGACACTTCTCCGGCTGTCGTCAGGCCGGTGGAGCAGAACAGCATTTCACCCTAACACGACCAATCTACAAAGCATCCAAGCGGCTGGGATCGGCGCGGAACGATCAATAGAGTTCGGCGCGGCGATCCTCGAAGACGCGGATGCGGTCGCGGATTTCATCGACGACATCCATCTCGATTTCGGCGGTCAGCAGTTGGGGCGTCTCGCCGCCTTCGATGATGACTTTGCCCCAGGGATCGACGATCATCGAGTGCCCGGCGAAGGTCTCCGCCCCGATGGGGCCGGCAGCGTTGCAGGCGACCATGTAGCACTGGTTCTCGATGGCGCGGGCGATGACCAGCGCCCGCCAGTGTTCCAGCCGCACCAGCGGCCATTCCGCCGGGACGATCATCATCCTGGCGCCGTTGACGGCGTAGCGGCGGAACAGTTCGGGAAAGCGCAGGTCGTAGCAGATCGCCAGGGCGGTATTGCCCCAGGGCAGATCCATCGCCAGCGGCGCGCCGCCGGGCTGGAGCCATTTGTCCTCTTCCATCAGGCGGAAGAGGTGAATCTTGCGGTAGATGCCCAACATGCGCCCGTTGGGGGCGAAGAAGGCGGCGCTGTTGGCGACTTCCAGGCCGCGCTTTTCCAACACCGAGCCGACCACGCAGACCTTGTTCTGGGCGGCCGCGCCGCTCATGTCGTTGAAGATGCCGCTGTTGAGGGCGCTGGCAAGCTCCTTGCTCTGTTCCCAGGCGCAGCCGGTAGACCAGAGTTCGGGCAGCACCACCATATGCGAACCGCGCCGGGCGGCTTCGGCCACGGTTTTTTCCAGGTAGGCGCTGTTCCTGCGGACATCGCCGAGGGCGATGTTCATCTGCGCCAGCGTAATTACCACTTTAGCCATCGTTGTCTTCCTTCATGATCGAATGCGTCAAGGTTTCGGTATCGTTCCGTTGGGTATGCCGGACGCGCCGCGGCGCGTCCCTACCAGGGTTGGGTCGGATGGGCTTCTCCGTCAGCGCAGCGAGACCGACCAGCCCGCCCCGACGGCGAAGATGCTGACGATCACGCCGCCGCTCCGGACATAGACGGCGGGCAGCACGGGCGCATCGGCGGCGACCAGCGGGATCGGCTGGCCGAGCGCCTGGCCGTTGACGTAGACCTGCACCGCGCCGGTCGAGGGGTCGCGCTCCAGGCGCGTTCGCAGGACGACGGCGGTGACGCTGCGCTGGCTGATGACGCTCACGTCGTCGCCGTTGCGCTGGCCGAGGTTGATGATGCCCGGCTCGACCAACTGCACCTGCAAGCCAGCGGTGCGGCTCGGATTGGTGGCATCGACCAGCAGGGCGCCGAAGTAGACCTGATCGTCGCTGAGCAGGGCCGGGTTCCAGGTGGTCAGGGTGAGTTCGACATCCATGCGGCGGATGCGGGATGCGGCGTTATTGCCGTAGGTCGTTTCCAGCAGGTCGGCGGGCAGGGTGATCTGGATGATCTCGTCATCCACCGGATCGGCGGAACCCAGCCGCCAGTAGAAGCTGTCGATGGTCGTCACCCGGTCGAAGCGGGCGCGATCCCAGGGGACGGCGCTGAGCTGGTCGAACAGGCTGAGCAGGCTGAAATCCCCGCGCAGCCCTTCGGGCGGCAGCGTGGCTGTGGGTGTGGCCGTCGGGGTGAAGGTCAGCGTGGGAATGGGCGTGATGCTGGGTGTTTCGGATGGCGTGGCCGTGGGCGTATCCGAGGGGATGGGCGTATCCAGCGGCGGTGGCGGCAGGGTCGGCAGCGGGACGGTGGTGGGGACGAGGGTGGGCGTGTTGAAGACCTCCGGCGGCAGCGTGGCCGTGGCGACGACCGACTCGAATAGGGACGTTGGGGAGGCAGCCGTCTCGCCGGGCTGAGCATCGACGGCTTCCGGCAGCGCGGTCGTGGCGGCGCTGGCGGGCGTATCGGTGATGGTGACGGCGACCTGCGGCCCTCCGCCGCCGTTGAACACGCCGGCCAGCGCGGCGATTACCAGCAGCAGGATGACTCCGCCGCCGGCCATGAGCAGCAGGCGCGGCGATACCCGTCGGCGCGGCGGGTTGGGGTCTACGTCGGGCGGCTCCATATACCGCGAAGCCCGATACTCGGTCTCCGGGATGGGTTCATCCTCGGTGATGCGCGGCGTCGGTTCATCCGTAGGCGGCGCGGGGAATTCCGGGGCGCTGTCGGTCAGGTCGTACCAGTGGCGGTAGAGCGGATAGGCCGGGTGGCGGTCGATGAACATGGCCCGGAAGGCCTGGTTGAAGCGGTTGAGCTTCTCGCTGCGGCGGACGCTGTGGTCGCTGTAGATGGCGAGGAACTGTTCGTAGGTATCGCGCCAACCGCGCAGCGTGGCGGCGTTGGCCTCTCCTAACAGGCGGCTGGTGACTTCCACCATGCGGCGGTGCGCCATGCGGAGGACTTCGGTCGGGCGTTCAGGGCGGCTGTCGATGGCCGATTGAAGCTGGCGCGACTGGTTGTGCAGTTCGGCGGCCCCGGCCTGGAGTTCCATCAGCCAGGCGCGGTAATGCGTCAGGGTGATCTGTGCGGCCTGTTCGAGTTCACCGACAGCGTTGATGGCGTTCTCGATCTTGATGCCCGCCGGGCGGAATTCGCCATCCGACCAAT
>JAEUQZ010000171.1 GCA_016788965.1 Anaerolineae bacterium
CGGTCGTGGTTCCGCCTACCCCGGTCACATCGGTGTCGTTGAGGAAGGGGAAATAATCGCAGGCGGCGGGCGAAAGATCGAGTTCCAGGATGCCCTCGGCGTCCGGTTCGCGGATGGTCTGCCCGGTCAGCGTGACCAGCGTCACCGCCTCCATCCCGACCGGCAGCCGCAGCGTCACCGGGTCGAGCGACTGGTTCCAGACCACGCTGAGGCGTTCGTCCGTCTCCGGGCGGTCGAAGCTGATGACCACCGCGCGGTTTTCCAGCGTCTCGATCTGCGGATTCGTCAGCGTCCCCGCGCCGAACCAATCGGCCACCAGGCGGTAGGCACGCGCCGCCTGGCGCGGCGTCCCCGGCAGGGGATGCTGGCTGAAGCAGACCGCCCCGCGCTCATTGCGGTACAGCCCAAAGGCATCGCCGAAGCACAGGCCATCCCCCTGGCACACCGCCCCGAAGTGGAAGGGAAAGTCCGTCCCGCCGGGCTGGTTGCCGCAGTCATCATAGAGCTGGTGATAGAAAACCACCTCCGCCCCTTCCGCCCAGGCATAGGCCGCGCTCTGGATGAAGAACTCGGCCTGCTGAATCTGGGTAGAGCGGAGCTGCTTATCTTTCGGCGCGGCCGCCCAGACCGGCCCCGGATAATCATCCCAGACGGGCGTGCCGCTCTCGTTCAGCCAGATCGGGCGCTCCAGGTCGTAGGCGATCAGCGTTTGCCTGACGTAGCGCGTCAGCCAGCCGCTCCGCCACGGATAGCTGTAGTTGTGGACAGCCACGATGTCCATGTACCAGTTGTAGTCTTCCCGCAGCGGATCGTCCTCGAAGATCGCCAGCACCCGCGCCAGCCAGTTGTTGGGCGTCCCGAACAGCAAACCGCCGAACATGACCTGCGCCTCTGGATCGACCTGCTTGATGACGATATAGGCGCTCTTGAGCAGCCGGGCATAATCGCCGATGCTGCCCTCCCAGAAGGGCTTGTGATCCGGCTCGTTCCAGATTTCCCAGATGCGGATGCCTTCGCCCTCCGCCCAGTCCTTCTCGGCAGCCAGATCACCGCCGGGACGGTAGCGGCGCACGGCCTGATCGACGAAGTTCACCCACGGGTTCTTGGGATTGAGCGCCTTATCCGGGCGGGGTGTATCCGTGCCGTCCTCGAAGATCGGCTGGTGCAGCCCGGTGGGCCGATCTCCGTCCCGGTAGAAACCTGGCTGGCCGAGCAGCACCGCATTGATCCGCAAGCCCTGATCCAGATCGGCGCCTACCAGCCGGTCATAGCCCGACCAGTCGAAAACGCCCGGTTCGGTCTCGACCCGATCCCAATACAGCGGCCAGCGGTTCCATCCGGCTCCCAGCGCCAGCGCCTTCTGGTAGCGCTCTGGCGCGGTAACTTCTTCGACGCCGCTGATGTGGTTGATCCCCAGCCGCTCCGAACGCGGATAATCCGGCTCCGGCCCCGCCGCCGGGAGGCGATCCCAGACGAAGAGCAGTCCCAGCATGAACACGGCGGCGATGAAACGGGGCATCGATCAGGTCTCCGGGATTACTGCTGTTGCTGCTGCTGCTGTTCCTGGGCGGCATCCTGGTGGGAGGAGTCGTCCTCGGCCACCACCCAGCCTTCCGGCGCGGGGATGTCGTCCAGCGGCGGCTCGTCCGCCTGGGTGACACGCACCGAGACATGCAGTTCGGTTTCGGCGCTGCCTTTGAAGACGCCGCGCGTCGGCGGCACATCCAGATAGTCGCGCCCGATGGCGACGCGGATATGGCGCTCGTTGGCGAGCAGGTTGTTGGTCGGGTCGAAGCCGACCCAGCCCATGCCCGGCAGCAGCGCCTCCAGCCAGGCATGGCTGGCCCCCGGCGTCGAACGTCCCCCGCTGCGTGGCGGCAGATAGCCGCTCACATAGCGGCAGGGAATCCCCAGCGGACGCACCAGCGCCAGCATGATGTGGGTGAAGTCCTGGCAGACCCCCCGACGGTCATCCAGCGCCTCGTCGATCTGCGAATGGACATGGGTGCTGTCCGGGGCATACTCGAACGTCCGGTACATCTCGGTGGTGAGCTGCTTCAGCAGCGTCAGCGGGTCATCCCGCCGGGTGACGTTCAGATCTTCGGCCAGTTCATGCAGCATCGGCGAGGGGTGCGTGAAGTGGCTCGGCAGCAGCAGGTCGTACTGCGACCCGTCCAGTTCGTCCCAGGCCGATTCCGGCAGGCGATCCGGCAGATCGAGGATCGGGCGAACCTCGACCTGCGACTGCGCGGTGATGTTCAGGTAGCGGTGCGTGCCGGGAATATCGAAGTGATGCACCGTGTTGCCCAGATAATCGCGGTAGGAGAGCGGCTTGGCCTGCGGCGTCACCGACAGGTTGAAGCTCAGGCAGCGTTGGTTGGTCTCGGTGCGCGGCTGCATCCAGACTTCCATGAGGCTCTGGGAAATCGGCACGGAGTAACGGAATCGGGTGATGTGACGAACGGTGTAGTACATGATGGACGAACTTCAGTGGTGTGGCGCGTCAGGTCGCATAGGTTTCATTCTACGGCAGCGCGGCCTCAACCGGGTAGGTGATGTAGGTTTCGTAGATGGCCTCGTGAATCAGGAGGCACTGCTGGATGATGTCATCCAGATAGGGATGCACCCCGCCCTGCACCAGATCGTCCACGGTGTCGAAGCTCATGCTGGAACGCAGCCGCCCGACCAGACGATGCACGCGGCTGTTCTTGCTCACCGCCGACGATTCGGCGATGGATTGCAATGCGCTCTGGAGCATCTCGATGCTGAAGCGCACAGCATGAGGAAACGACGGATTGAACACCAGGAACTCCATAATCCGGTACGGGCGCAGATCGGCATTATAAACCTTGCAGTAGGCCTCGAACGCCGTGAAGGACTTCAGCAGCCCCAACCACTCGAAGTAATCATCCCCGGCTTCGGCATCGGGGTGCAGCCGGTAAGCTTGCAGATGCTCATCCAGCAGTGTACATATCGCCACCGTCCGCTCGATGGAGCGTCCCAACCGGATGAACAGCCAGCCCTCATCATGCACCATCGTCGAGTCGGTGATGCCCTGGAAGAGATGCGCCCCGTTCTTGACCGACATGAAGAACTCGTGCGGCTGCTCGTTCCAGATGGCATCCAGCGTGGTCTGGCGCACGTCCAGATACAGCGTGTTCAGGTGCAGCCACATCTCCGAACTGATCTTCTCGCGCACCTGCCGGGCATTCTCGCGGGCGCTGGCGATGCAGCTCACGATGGAGTTGGCATTGCTCGAATCGAAGGTCAGCCGCTGCGTCAGCGCGTATTCGTCCTTCAGCCCGCCCGGCGGCATGGGCACATGCAGCGCCCGCAGCAGCCGCTCGCGGCTCTCCTCCGGCGTCCGCCGGGATTGATCCAGGCTGAGCGTCAGGTGGACATCCACGGCGCGGGCGTTATGCTCCGCCCGCTCCAGGTAGCGGCTCATCCAATACAGGTTGTCAGCCACGCGCGACAGCATCGTTATTTATCCGCCCTCAGAATTCCTCTGTATTTCTCTGTGTTCTCTGTGTCTTTGTGGTGGAATTTGTATTGATGCTCACCCAATCACTTCCATCGTGTCGAAGATCACCAGCGCGGGCAGCGGCCCGGACGTGATCTGCGCCGCCAGCAGTCGGGCTGCTTCGGGCGTGTTCTGCCAGGCTTGAATCACAACGGTATCGCGGAATGCGGTCCGGATGATCGGCGTCGACTCAACCCGCCCGTCCAGCACGACCGCCAGCGGTTCGTTCACGTGCGCGGCGGTGAAAGCGCCGAGTGTTTCGCCCCCTGCTGCCGTAAAGTTGATGACCACATCCCAGGATTGCGTCACGTCGGAAAGCTGGGCCGAGGCGCTTTCGATGTCCTGACTGGTCAGGACGGTCAGGAAGGGGCCGCCCGTGGCCGGATTCACGGCGTCGCTCGGGTTGAGTTGATCCAGCCGCCCGGTGGTCTGGATGAACAGGCCAGACCATGAAGTCAACTCCTCATCAGGGACATCGCTGAAATCCACCAGTTCCAGGAAGCCCGGCGTAATCACCGCCATCAGCACGTCGCCCTGCTGCATATCGCTCAGCGGCGGCAGTTCCAACCGGATTTTCCCATCGGCGTCCGCCGAGAGATCGAATGTCCCCAGTTCGAGCGCCTCCAACCGTTTCGTCAACGCGGGCAGCACCGCCTCCACCTGATCGGGTTCGGTGGTGAAAATGTAACGAATTGCCGTGGTTGGCTCGGCCGGCGGAGCCGGCGGCTCCGTCACGACCGTACTGCTGATCCCCAGGCCAAAGAGGAAAGCAAACAAGATTCCGAAGATCGAGGATAGACAACCTGCACCGCCGACTGCCATGATCGTTGTCCTTTCTCACATACGCTGCCAGCCACCTGCTCGCAGGTAGCGCAGCTTTTCGATGAAGTGGTCATCCGCGCCGCCTTCATGCCCATTATACGGGTAGACGCGGATGTCTTTGGGAGCCTCAATGGAGTTATAGACGGCGAAAACCGTCGAGGGGGCGCAGATCGTATCCATCAGCCCCGTCGAGAACAGACAGGCTGCCCGGATGCGCGGGGCGAAGTTCAGCCCGTCGAAGTAATCCAGCGTGCGGAAGACCTGTTCCACCTGGGCGCGGTGGATGCTCAGGTAGGTCACGATCTCGGCGTAAGGATGCTTGTCGGTCAACCCGACCGAGCGGCGGAACTGGCACAGGAAGGGCACATCCGGCATCGCCACGGCCACATCCGGCACGAGTCCGGCAGCCGCCAATGTGATCCCGCCGCCCTGACTGCCGCCCGTCAGGATGATCGCCGCCGGATCGACATCCGCCCGGCTTCGCGCCGCTTCGATGGCCCGCGCGGCGTCGGTGAACACCCGGCGGTAGTAATACGTGCGCGGATCGAGGATGCCCTGCGTCATGAACCCTGGCGTGAACGGATTGGCTCCGTCGGGGAGATCGGGCGTGTCACCCGCCCGCCACACGCTGCCCTGCCCACGGGTATCCATCACCAGCAGCGCATAACCCGCCGAGGGGTATCCCAGCCATTGGTTGGGCAGGCCGCGCCCGCCCCCATAGCCGATGAATTCCACCACGCACGGCAGCACCTTATCGACCCGCGCCGGGCGCAGATACCAGCCTTTGACGGGCTGGCCGCCGTAGCCGTTGAAGGTCACGTCGTAGGCCTCGACCGTCACCAGCCCGATGTCCACCCGCTCGAACCGCGCGTTCAGCGGATGCTGCCGAGCCTCGGCCAGCGTCGCTGCCCAGAAGGCATCAAAGTCCGCTGGCTCGCTCCGCTCCGGGCGGTAGACCCGCATCTGCTCCAGCGGCATATCGAAAAATACGGTACTCACCCTCAACAACTCCTATTTTGCAGGATGTATTTCAGATTGGGGCATGATTCATCGCTGGCGGACGGGCAGAAGCCCGTCCCTACGATTCCCGTCTGGGTAGGGACGCCATTCTTGGCGTCCGAGAACAGAACACCCCTAACTTGAAATGTACCCTATTTTGCATCCTCTGTGTTCTCTGTGTCTCCGTGGTGGAATTACTCCTCCAGAACCCACGTGTCCTTGCTGCCGCCGCCCTGCGAGGAATTGACCACCAGGGAGCCGCGCTGGAGCGCCACCCGCGTCAGCCCGCCCGGCACAATCGTGACTTCCTCGCCGTACAGGATATACGGCCGCAGATCGACATGCCGCGACTCGACATCGCCGCTGACGAAGCATGGGGCGCGGGAGAGCATCACCGTCGGCTGGGCGATGTAATTGCGCGGATGCACGCTGATCCGCCGCCGGAATTCCTCGCGCTGATCGACCGTGCTGTGCGGCCCGATCAACATACCGTAGCCGCCGGATTCGCCCACCGCCTTGACCACCAGTTTATCCAGATTCGCCAGGACGTGCGCGCGCTGCCTGTCGTCGGTCAGGATATACGTCTCGACGTTGTTGAGGATCGGGTCTTCATCCAGGTCGTATTTGATGATGTGGGGCACATAGTAGTAGAAGGCTTTGTCGTCGGCCACGCCCGTCCCGACCGCGTTAGCGAGCGCCACATTGCCAGCGCGATAGGCGTTGAACAACCCGGCCACCCCCAGCATCGAGTCATGCCGGAAGGCCAGCGGGTCGATGAAGTCGTCATCGATGCGGCGGTAGATCACATCCACCCGGCGCAAACCCTGCGTCGTCCGCATGTAAACCACGTTGTCATGCACCACCAGGTCGCGGCCTTCGACCAGTTCCAGACCCATCTGCCGCGCCAGAAACGCATGTTCAAAGTAGGCCGAGTTGTAGACCCCCGGTGTCAGCACCACGATGGTCGGATCAGGGCGGCTCTCCGGCGCCAGATATTGCAGCGTCGCCAGCAGTTCCATGCCGTAATTTTCCACCGGGCGGACGCCGTAATTGCTGAACAACTGCGGGAAGACCAGCTTGGTGACCTGCCGGTTCGCCAGCATATAGCTCACGCCGCTGGGCACGCGCAGGTTGTCCTCCAGCACCACGAACTCGCCGCCGGGCATCCGGATCAAATCCGTCCCGCACACCGAGACATAGCGTTCCCGCCGGACGCGCAGCCCGCGCATCTCCCGGCGGAAGTGCTGGCTGGTGAAGATCAGTTCCGGCGGGACGATCTTGTCTTTGAGGATGCGCTGCTCGTGATAGATGTCCTGCAAGAACAGATTCAGCGCCGTGATGCGCTGCTTCAGCCCGCGCTCAATCGTCGCCCATTCCCCGGCGGTGATGATGCGCGGCAGCAGATCGAACGGGAAGATGCGCTCCGTGCCTTCCGAGCGCCCGTAAACCGTGAAGGTGATTCCCTGGTGCAGGATCGACTGGTCGGCGGCCTGCTGGCGCGAGCGGAGTTCTTCCTGGGTCAGGTCGAGTACGCGCTGATAGAGCGGGTCATAATGCGCCCGCGACCGTCCCTCCTCATCGAACATCTCGTCATAAGCCGCGTCGATCACATACTTGACGAAGGGGGCGCTGGCGGTTCTGGGGCGATCCTCAGTAGTCATAGGCAAGCAGTCACTCTTAGAGATCGGACGAATCCTGTACAATAGGTCACGAGCCTAGCCCGAAAAGTGTACCGTCCACCCCGGCGTTTTCGCCAGAATTCCAGCGCTGAATTTGACGACTATCGCCAATCGACCCCAACATCACGAAAACATCAACACTCGGTGTAAATGTTCACTGCTACAATGAAACAGAAAATGGATTACAGACGGGTGTCCTTAATTTCAAACTGAGGAATGTAATCTTGAGCGGATGGAAAATCCTGGTGGTCGAAGATGACCCCGATGGGCAGGAATTGATCGGACGCCTGCTGAAACGCCACGGCGTCGCCTGCGATCTGGTCTACGATGCCGAAGATGCCCTGGACTATCTCGCGCGCGAACGCTACTGCGGCGTCGTCATCGATCTGGTGCTGCCGGAAGTGGATGGCTGGACGCTGCTGAAAAAGATTCAGGCCAATACCCGTCTGGCCGATCTGCCCTGCATCGCCATCACCGCCTACCACAACGCCCAAATCGCCGCCGATGCGGCCAGAGCCGGCTTCATCAGCTACTTTGCTAAGCCGCTGGAGATCAGCCCGTTCATCAGTGAACTGCACGAGTTGATCGCCTGTGCCTGACGATCACCACAGGTGTTCGCCGCCATCGACGTGGATCAGCGTCCCGGTCACGAAGTCCTCGCTGGCGAGATAAGCCACCGCCCGCGCTACATCTTCCGCTGCGCCGACCCGCTGGAGCGGCCCGCGTTTGCCCAGCGCCAGCCAATCCGCATCGCTCATTCCACTGTCTGACGGCTTCATCACCGGCCCCGGCAGCACCGCGTTCACGCGGATGTCCGGCCCCAGGCTGGACGCGCTCACCTGCGTCAGCATCCACAGCCCCGCCTTCGACACGCTGTGATGCGGATACGCTGACCACGCTTTCAACGCCCCTTTGTCCAGGATGTTGATGATGACCCCGCCCGGCGGATCATTCCGCCGCATCAGCGGAACCGCCGCCTGCGTACACAGGAACGGCGCGGTCAGGTTGATCGCCATCGTCTCCTGCCAGTCGGCCAGCGTCACCTCGGTCAATGCCCGCTTCTGGAAGTTCGACGCGCTGTTCACCAGGATGTGCAGCCGTCCGAAGCCCTCCGCCAGCGCCGCGAACAGCGCCGTGATGCTCTCCGGCTCGGCCAGGTTGGCCTGCACTGCCTGGGCATCCACCCCCAGCGATTTGATCTCGCGGACGGTTTCCTGTGCCGCCTCCGCCGATTGGCCGTAATGCACCAGGATATGGACGCCCTGCCGCGCCAGTTCCAGGGCAATCGCCCGGCCAACCCGGTGAGCCGCTCCTGTCACCAGCGCGACCTGATCCGTCAATGGGGTTCGCATCCGCCTGAAACCTCATCTCTTTGCCAGAAAACAATCAGGGGCGCTGTGCTGCGCCCCCTCGACATCATCGCCAATCTTGCCCGATACGCGGCATCGCGGCTTTTCCCTAATCCCTGATCCCCAACCCCTAATCCCTACCTAATACCCGCCACCCGGCACAGCCGAAAGGAACAGGGTCGCCAGCACGACCATGATCGTCGGCGCCAGCAGGCAGGCCAGAAATACCCGGCTGTCCTTGTTCAGGTGCATATAGAACCACACCACCAGCCCCGCCTTGATGATCGACAGGCCGACCATCACCGGGATGGTGAAGAAGCCGCGCGGCAGCTCGAACAGCGCGATCTCCAGCACCGTCAGGATAGCCAGGATGATGAACACGCCCGTATACACCGGGAAGGGATACTCCCGGCCTCGGAAGCGGAAGTTGTCGTTGTGATGTTCGTGCTGGGCGGCCGTCTCTGCTGCCGCGCTCACCGGATGGTCACTCATCGCTTGATTCCCCTCTGTGTCCTCTGAGCCTCTGTGGTGGAATTAGACCAGATACAGCATCGTGAACAGCGCGATCCAGACCACGTCCACGAAGTGCCAGTACAGACCGAAGATTTCCACGCCGATGTAATTCTTGGAACTGTAATTGCCCTTCAAGCCGCCGCGCACGATGAACAGCGCCCACAGCACGCCGACGATGACATGCACCCCGTGGAAGGCCGTTGGGCCGTAGAAGCGCATCCCGAAGCCGTCGAATTCGTTGCCCTGGTTGAAGATGGCGACGCCGATATGCGCCAGTTCCTGGTACTCGACCACCTGGAGTCCCACGAAGATCGTTCCCAACAGTGCCGTCAGCCCGATCCAGCGCACCATCCCCTGGCGGTTATCGCGCTGGAGTTCGCGCAGCCCCATCACCATCGCCCAACTGCTCGACAGCAGGATGAAGGTGTTCAGACTCACCAGCAGGATGTTGGCTTCTTCATGCACCTGCTTGGCGATATCCGGGTGATGGATGCGGAAGACCACGTACACGGCGATCAGCGAGGCGAAGATGACCACTTCCGAGGCCAGATACAGCCACATCGCCAGCTTGAGGTTATGCGCTCGCGCTTCCGGGCTGGCGTGATGTTCGGCGTGTTCGGCGGGCGCTTTCTCGATGCTCATGTCCGTCATGCAAGCTCACTCCTATTTCTGACCCAGGAAGGTGGGGAGACCCTGCCGCAGCAGCCGCGCGAGCCAGGCCGCGCCCTGCGGGATCAACATGCTCCACTGCACGGCCGAGAAGGTCGAACGGATGCTGGCCGGGATGATCGCCTGCAGGAATTCCACCGGGGCCACCAGCAGCACGCTGTAGGCCGCCACGAAAATGTGGAACAGCATCGTCCAGAAATCGCTCCGGTTCAGCGCCGCTGCCAGCACGAACAGCCCAACCGTGACCACGCCCATCACCGCGACCATCACGATCCGCCAGACGCGCTCGGAAAGCAGCGCCTTCAACGCCTGGAACACCAGCGTCAGCAAACCCATGCCAATCGCCGCGAAGATCACCGGCGGCGTCCCGTTGACGTTCACCGATGGCACGGCCACCGGCAGCACCAGCGTAATCAGCACCGAGATGATCCCAATCGGCATCCGCAGCGGCTTGGAGGCGAAGGCCACGAGCGCCACCACGAACAGCAGCACCACGACCAGGGTATTCACCCCCGTCAGCAGCGCCGAGACCGCCACCACCAGCAGCAGAATGGGGATCGCCGCCGGAGCGCCGATCACCGCCAGCAGCGGCGGGAGGATGAACACCGGGGCCATCAGCGCCACCGGAACCTCCCGGTTGCTGATGAGCAGCGGGAATTGCAGCAGCGGCGCAACCAGTAGCCCGATGAAGGCCAGCCCACGCCACGGCAGGGAAGTTCCCTGCGGGTTCTTCTTCCCGCGTGCGAAGTAGCTGATAATGAAGCCAATCGCTCCTGCCGCCACGAACAGCGACAGGATCGTGATGATGAAGAACACCACCAG
>JAEUQZ010000172.1 GCA_016788965.1 Anaerolineae bacterium
ATAGCCACCCCGACGGCGCTCAGGCCGATCCCCAGCAGACTGCCCAGCAAACTGATGAGCGTGTTTTCCACCAGCATGACGCGCAGCACCCGGCCGCCCTTCAAGCCGACCGCCTTGAGGATGCCGATCTGGCGGCGGCGTTCCAGCGTGGCGAGCGCCACCGTGTTCGCCATGATGACGGCTGCCGCCCCCAGCGACAGAATGCCCACCAGGATCGGGATGGCGCTCATCTGGTTGATGAAGCGGCTGATGATGCTGTCGAAGAAAGCGATATCCAGCGAATACACCAGCGGCAGCGCATTCAGGCTGAGCAGCACCTCGTTGAGGTTCTCCGCTTTCACCTGGGCGACAGTCAGTTGGAACGGCGATGAGGCGATGACCGAGGCCGGCGGAATTTCCAGGTTGCCGCTGGTGAGATTGGCGATGCCCACGCCCGAACTGCCCACTGCTGGCAGCAGCCCGACGATCTCGAAGTCGTAAAGCTGATCGTTGATCTCCACTGTGATGACCGATCCCAGTGTGATTCCGTACTCGGTGAAGCGTGAGCTGGATTGCAGCACGGCAACACGCTTGCCGCGATCTTCCGGCGTCAGGTCACGCCCGGCGGCCATCGTCCGCGCCTTCGGATTGGGATTGGTGCTGTCGCGTGCGACGATGGTCATCGAGGTATTGGTGAAGACCCGCACCGTGTCCGGGTCGAAGGCCGCCCCGTCCTCGCGGGTGGGCATATCGAAGGGCATCTCGATTTCGATGGACTCGATCTCTGTGCCATCGACCTTCCGCAGATCGCCGAAGAGATTCTGCCAGCGGATGCGATACTCGACCCCCTCCAGGCTGCTCAGGCGCGTGTCGATGACTGGGTTGGCGACCGCCGCTGGCAGTATCGGGAAGATCAGCACGTTGCCACCAAGCTGGTCAGTAAGCGCGAACTGGACAATTTGGCGGACACCCGCCCCGAAGAAGGCGATGCTGCTCAGCGCGAACATCCCCGTCGCCAGCGCCAGCAGCGTCGTGGCCGTGCGGATGCGGCTGGTGGTCAGATTCCGCAGCGCCAGCCGCAGATCGATGAAGCCGAAGGACGGCAGCTTCCCGATGACCCACACCAGAATCCACAGCAGCCCGACCAGAATCGCCAGGATCAACAGCGTCACCGCCACGCTGATGATCCCCACGGTGAACGGGCTGGCGGTCATCCTCGAGCTTGCGTCGGCAACCACCACGAAGGCCGGGCGGAGCATCTGCCCGGCGATCAACCCGATACTCACGACCACCAGCACGATCATCAGCAGCGATTGCAGGCAGCCCAGGCGCGGCACAACGGTCTCGTTCGGGCGCAGGATCGTCGCCGGACGTACCTTGACGGCGATAATGACCGGGATCAACCCGAACACCACCGAGATGACCATCCCCAGAATGATCCCGAACAGAACAGCTTCAGGATACACCCGCCAGACGAGCGGCTGCTGGATGAGCGTCTGGCCGTAGGCATTGGCGAAGGCGCTCAGCAGCACCCCCAGCACCACACCCAGAATGCTCCCCGCCGCCCCCAGGACCAGCGTCTCCACCATGAACAGCAGCGAAATCTGCCCGCCCTTCAGTCCGAACGTTTTTAATGCCGCAATCTCGTCGGTGCGGCGGCGCATCAGCACCAGCATGGTGTTGATGATGCCGATCCCGCCCAGCAGCAGCGCCCCCAATCCCAGCACCACGATGAAGCTGCCCAGCACATCGGCGATGCTCTGGTTTTCTTCCAGCAGTTCGCTCGTCGTGGTCATGCTGTAGAAGCCGCTCAGTTGGGTGCGGAGCGAACTGGCCTGGCTCTCGATCTCATCCAGGCTGGAGCCATCCGGCAGCAGGATGTGAATGCGGTTGGGCGTGTCCTGAACCGGCAGCTTGTCCTTGATCGCTTCGTCGAAGTAAGCAAAGCCGAAGAACGCCGCGAACAAATTCCGCAGCCCGGCCTCTGTGTTGGCCGGAACGATGCCGCGCACGATGTACTCCTCGGTCGTGCCGCTGACGCGCACCGTATCGCCAACTTTGATGTTCTGGCTGCTTGCCAGATTGTCACTGATGACGACCTCGTTGCCGCCCTGGAAGAGTTCACCGAGTGGGACATCCGCCGGATCGGACGCCACGATGTCCTGCGTCGGCGGATAGGTTTGCGGATCGATGAAGTACGAGGTGACGAACTGCGGCCGGCCCACCGTCTGGAAGTTCAGTGCCGTCACCTGGACGCCGGCAGTCACCGTGGCGGTGGCGATCTTTCCGCCGCGCTGGGCTGCCCATTGGGTGGCACGTTCAACCTGATCGGCCGAGAATCCGTCGGCGTCTTCCGGGTCCTGGAAGCTCAGGAAGCCTTCCCCGCCGATTTCGACGGTGATATCGCCGTGATTGCTGGCCTGGAGGTTATCAGTGAGCGAGTCGGCAATCGCCAGTCCCAGGCTCCGCAGCGCGACCACAGTCGCAACCCCAGCGGCCACCGAGAGCAGGGCGAAGGTAGACCAGCGGCGGCTGCGCCACAGGTTGCGGAGCGCGTACTGGATATAAAAGCCGAGTCGACTCATAAGAATTTCCTTGATGTCAGGATGTGATCTATGAGCCTGTACGCAGCGACTGCGCTAAAGGTTGCTGATTGGTATAAAAACATCCTGCCCGGCAGGATCACCGGGCAGGGCCACAGATGGGATTGGGCAGAGCGATCAGTTCTGCTCGGCAGGATGCACGTATTCTGCGCGGTGTGGCTTCCAGACCAGCCGCAGCAGCGGGTTGTCGTGCGATTCGAGGTGATCGATGAGGGTGACGATCAGGAAACCGATCAGGCAGATCACCAGCGCGATCACGAATTCCCCAGAGGCGAACTCCGGCATGACCGCCGTGCGGACAGTTTCTGCGATGCCTTCAACTGTGACCGTGCTTTCCGACTGCCACGGCCAGACCGCCCGCAGCGACCCAATCACGAAGCCGATCAGCACCGCAATCGTCACCTGCGGATAGCGGTTGAGCAGCCAGCTCAGGATGCGCGAGAAGATCATGATGCCGAATACGCAGCCCAGGCCAAGAATGGCGACCGGCAGCAGGTTGAAGTCACGGACGCTGTTCAGGATGTATTCGTACTGGCCGAGGATCAACAGGATCGACGAGCCGGAAATGCCCGGCAGGATCATCGCCATGATGGCGACGAAACCGCTCAAGAACAGCGTCAGCGGTTGGTGATCGCGCTCCGCCGGGATCATCCCGACGATGATGAACGCCGCGGCCGCCCCGGCCAGCAGCGCCACGATATTGAGGATCGACCACTTCTTGAGTTTGCCGCCCACCGCCACAGCCGAGGCCATGACCAGACCAAAGAAGAACGCGAATAAGAATACCCGCTGGTTCTCCATCAAGTAGCTCACCAGCCTTGCCAGCGTGAAAATGGCGGTCAGAATCCCCGCGCCCAGCGTGATCAAGAAGCGCCACGGCACATGGTTCATGATGCCTTTGAAGTCCAGCTTGAGCACCAGCTTCAGCAAATCAACATTGACTGACTTGATCGCATTCAACAGATCGGCGTAAATGCCGCGCACGAACGCCACCGTGCCACCGGATACGCCGGGAACACTATCGGCCGCGCCCATGCCGATGCCGGTCAGAAACAGCGTGATGTATTCCCGCAGCGTCCGCGGCTGCCGGGTCTTGTTTTGCATGACGAGTCCTCCTGAATGGGATGCGATGCGACCGAACATCCGGTCAGCGAGATGGATGGGACTGCTTAGAATAGGACGATGGCGCTGAGCATCTGGCTGAGTCCATGCCCGGCCATCAACGCGCCCAACACCAGCGCACTGAAGTACACCCCCGTGCCCACCATCGTCACGTAGCCCAGCGCGACGAACAGGCCGTCCCGCTGGAGCATCCCCGCTGCCAGACAGAGGATCGCCAGCGCCGGCAGCGTATTCGAGAACGGGATCAGTCCGAGCGGAACCATCAACAGAATCGCCCCGGCGATGAGCAGCAGGCCGTTGAAGCGGTTGACCGTCGCCCCGTGAGTCAGCGCCAGCATCCGGGGACGGATCAGGCTGTCCAGCCGGGCGAACAGATGCGCTCCGCGTTCCAGCGCTGGGATCAGATGCGCCGTGTCGATGGCCTTGTCCATCAGAGGGCGCGGCAGCCACGGCACGCGGTTCAGCGCCACGCCCACCCCGATCAGCGTGATGACCAGTCCGAAGACCGTGCTGATGCCAGGGATCGAAACCGGCAGTAGGAAGGGGATCGTCAGGAACATGCAGAACACCAGCAAACCCTGTTCCCCGATCAGATGCAGCAGGTGTCGCAGTGTGATCCGTTCACCCTGGATGGTCTTGGCAACGCTGGATAGGGTCTCCGAGAGGCTCTTCTCCGGGTCATTCAGTTGGACGGACGTCATGTCTCGATACACTCCTCTAGGTGTTAAGCTACTGACAAGAACGATCATTAAACCAGACAAAACCTATACAGCAGCTTGCAATAGAAAAGGCCAGAGGCATCTCTGACCTTTTCTGCGCTTAACTGCTTCTAATGCGTGGCGGGGGTCGTCGCCCGGCCAAACAGCTTGAGGACACGCTCGCGGATAGCGTCGCGGTTCTCTTCATCCTTCAGCAGGTGATAAATGCCCGGCGCGACCGAAATCAGCACGATCAGGACGATGATCGGCAGCAGGTACTTGTCGATGTTCTCCGGGCCGATGATGTCCGCCAGGAAGTACCCGGCCACCGTCACGCCGACCGCCCAGAGCAGCCCGCCGACGACGTTGAAGCTCAGGAAGCGGCTGTACTTCATGTCCCCGATGCCTGCCACAATCGGCGCGAAGGTGCGGACGACGGGAACGAACCGCGCCAGCACGATGGCCTTGCCGCCATGCTTCTCGTAGAATTCCTGCGCCTTGTAGACATTCTTCTTGTTGAACAGGAACGAATCTTCGCGCTGGAAGAGTCTCTGGCCGACACGCTTGCCGAAGGCGTACCCCACGCTGTCGCCGATGACCGCCGCCAGGAAGCAGCCAATCGCCAGGATCGGCAGCGAGAAGAACGCCGACTCTGCCGGCAGCCCCAACTCCTTCAACAGCACCTGGCTCGCTGGTGACGCCAGGAAGCCCGCCGTGAACAGCAGGCTGTCGCCGGGAAGAAAGAAGCCGATCAGCAGGCCAGATTCAGCAAAGATAATCCCGAAGATCATCAGATAACCGATGGACGGGCCGTACTGGACAATAAACTCGATCATGCAATCCTCCACCCTCATAGACGTATCCCACGTGGTGCGGCGGGACACACCCTCATTCAATGGGATCGACCTTGCTTCAGGCTATCAGCCCCAGGCCACCATCCATCATACTATAACTGCAAATGGGGCCGAACAAGGCTTAAAGCCGGATTTCAAGCTCGATCTCGTCGCGGATGGGGATATCGTCGAAGCCGAGCAGGGGAATCGAGGGTTTGATCTGGCGCGACTGTTCAATCGCCCGGCGGTGGACGGCGACCAGCTCAAAGTGCCGCTTCTGGTAGAACCGCAGCGCGTTCACATTGTCGTTGGTCGTGATGAGCCACAACCGCCTGGAACCGGCCGCCCGCGCCACCTCGCTGACCTGATGAATCAGCGCCGTGCCGATGCCTAACCCCTCCATGATGCTGTCCAACGTGGTGATCTCGCACTGGTCTCCGGCGATGTGGTAGGTAATCAGCCCGGCGATGCGACCGCTCTTCCAGGCGATGAAACCCGGGTACTCGTGGGCAGGGTGGGCGATGCCCCGGCTGACGACTGGCAAACCCCAATGCTCGCTGATGAACGCGAGTGTAGCCGGGCGATCCGCGTTGGCAATCGGGTGGATAGTGAAGGCGGTCATGAATATCGTCTCTGCTCACTCAAAGGGATTGGATTGTTGGGATGGGTGTTCGCGGCGCTGCCGGAACAGATCGGTTCGTCTGTTCCGGCAGCCTGCGCGTCATTCTTTCTCGTAGGGGATACCATCCGCTTTGGGCGGCGTCGCTTTTCCGATCAGACCGGCCAGCACGATGATGGTGATGATGTACGGAACCATCTGCAAGAACTGCGGCGGGATCGGCACGCCCAGGAATTGGAACCGCTGCCCCAGCGCCACCGAGAAGCCGAACAGCAAACCGCCGCCTGCCGCCCCGAAGGGTGTCCAGTTGCCGAAGATCATCGCCGCCAGCGCGATGAAGCCTTGTCCAGCGGTCATGTTGTCATCGAACGCGCCGGTCGTCTCCAGCGTGAACCACGCCCCCGCCAGCCCCGCGATCATCCCGCCGATGATGACGTTGATCCAGCGGTTCCGCAGTACATTGATCCCCAGCGTATCCGCCGCGTGCGGATTCTCGCCCACGGCGCGGGTTCGCAGTCCCCAGCGCGTATAGTACATGACTACATGCGTGAGGATCACCAGCAGGATCATCCCGTAGAAGATCGGCTTGCCGTTGAAGAACACATCTCCTGCCACCGGAATCTGAGAGAAACCGGGGATCGCAAACGGATTGAGCGTCTCGCGGGCGGCATCCGAACTGACCAGGATGTCGCGGCGCAGGAAGCTGGTCAGGCCGACCGCCAGGATGTTGATGACCGTGCCGCTGACGATCTGGTTGGTCTTGAAGGTGATCGACAGCCAGGCGTGCAGCGCCGCCATGACCGCCCCCGAAAGGATGGCAATGATGATCCCCAGGAACTGCGCGGTCGGCGTCGCCATACCCCCGGCGATCAGCACCGAATAGCCGACGAATCCCAGACAAGCTCCGGTCAGCATCATCCCTTCGATGGCGATGTTCACCACGCCGGAACGCTCGCACCAGATTCCAGCCAGCGCCCCCATGATGATCGGCGTCGATAACCGCAGACTTTCCCGGAACATCACTGTGAAATTCGTCCGGTCGTTCGCCGCGATGATGACCAGCACCAGCGGAATGATCAGCAGCCCATTCACCAGCAGCCACCACAACCGGATCGGCTTCAGCCGTGGGATCGGCAGCAGAGCCACCAGCCCGCCCGCGATATAGATCAGCGCGACCACCGTGGCGAAGCCCAGCGTATTCACTGAAATGCCTTGCGTGCCCGTCGCGTCGAAGGTGATGAGCGTGGTCGCATCGGCGGCGATATTCTGCGGCGTCGAGATCAGCACCCACAGTCCGACCAGGATGAACAGCGCCGCGAACACGCCCGTCCGGGTGATCTTGATCCGTTCGCGCCAGCTTTCCGGCGCGTCCACTGCGGGAAGGGTCGATGATGAAGTCGCCATGTCGGGTTAGCCTCCCCAGCCTTTGGCCGCGAACAGCGTGCGTTCCTTCTCTTCCGTGGAAGGCTCCGGCACTCGCCACAGGAAGCGGATGATCGCGTCCGCCGCAATGAACATGATGATCAACGCCTGGATGATCTTCACCAGATCAATCGAGATTTCGGCGCGGGACTGCATCAGCCCGGCCCCGGAGAGCAACGCTCCCCACAGCAGCCCGGCCGCGATCATATTGCGCGGGTTGGTGCGGGCCAGCAGCGCCACCGCGATGGCATCGAAGCCCACGCCGCCGAAGAACCCCGGCGTCATGTTGAAGTGAACCCCGGCGATTTCCACCGCCCCCGCCAACCCCGCCAGCATCCCGCTCAGCGCCATCGCCAGCATGATGTTCCAGCGGACGCTCATTCCGGCATACCGCGCCGCATCCGGATTCGCGCCGACCGTCCGCAGCTCGAATCCCGGCGTCGTCCGGTCGAGGAACCATCCCGTGAACCACACCGCCAGCAGCATAATGACGAAGCCGATGTGAATCTGCCCGGTCGTGCTGACCCAGGCCAGAGCCAGCCCCAGCACGACCGTCAGCACGCCGTAGACCAGCGGGCGGATCGCCGCGGTCGGTGCGGCGCTGAGTTTGTCCCGCCGCAGCCACAACCCCACCCCGGCCACGAACAGCCCCGCCAGCACGAACCAGATCGGCGAAATCGTGTTGAATGTCGGCAACCGCGCCTGATCCAGGATGAAGGGCGTGCGCGGCACGCTGGAGTTCGTATCCAGCAGGATCACCGGATTGGTCGATTTGATCAGCCAGTCTACCAACTGGATGGCGATGAAGTTCAGCATGATCGTGTTGATGACTTCGTGCGAACCGAAACGAGCTTTCAACACGCCGGGAATCGCTCCCCAAAATCCCCCGCCGAGCATCCCGACCAGGATGCACAGTGGGACGTGAATCCAGGATGGCAGCCCGGCGAAGATCGGCGAGAAGCCCACCCACGCCGCCAGGATGCCGCCCGCGTATAGCTGTCCTTCCGCGCCGATGTTGAACAACCCGGCCTTGAAGCCCAGCGCGACCGCCAATCCCGCGATGATGAACGGAATTGACCGGAGGATCATATTCTCCAGATTGGCCGGGAAGAACAGCAGCGCCTGTGATCCCAGCCGCAGATACACCAGATCGACCCGGTTGTCGTCGCGTGGATCATCCGGTGTCTTGTCCTCCGCGTAGATGATGCCCAGCGTCCCCGGATTGCGATCCACGTAAATCTGATTGTTCGGGCGCAGGATCACATACGTGTTGGCGAGCATCGATTCCACTTCGGTCGTCATCGCCTCGTTGACCGTCTCAGCGCTGACCAGATCGGCATCGTACAGGTCTTTGACGATGCGGAGTTGTTCGCCCAGCGCGTGCAGATCGTTGATCGGGGCAGGGGAGGTGATGCCGTTGATCTGTGCCGCCAGTCCAGCCCATTCACGTGCTTTGGCGCTTTCCAGCCCGGCGATGGCGATCAGATCATCCGCCTCGCTCGAACCGGCCTCGATGCCCTGCTGCGCCAGCACATCCATCTGTTCCAGCAGCCGCTGCATCTTGACCAGCCCGTTCGCTTGAATGAGCTGCATCTGCCCCAGCAGATCGGCATCGTTCAGCGCAGTGGCTACCGAGACGCTGGCCTCGATCTGTCCTCGTAGGTCTGGAGTCATCGCGGTTGACGCCGCCGCTTGCTCGATCAGCGCGTTGGCCGCGTCGCGTTCGAGCGTGCCCAACCCCTCGATCAGCGGCCGCGCCGCCTCCAACTGGTCTATGCCGATCAGCCGGATATCCGGGAGCCGCTGGCCGAGCGCATCGATCTGCTCGTCGTTGAGTGCCGCTAATCGGTTGAGCAGTTCACCGTAGCGCAGCACGTTCTCCAGGCCGACGCCTTCGATCTCGGTCAGGCTTCGCGCCAGCGGATTCAACTGCCGCGAGGTGAGTTCCGTGTTTGCCGCGTAAGACCGCGCCAGTTCCAGATCGCTGGCACTCAGCGTATCGCTGATCGTCACGCCGACCGACCCTTCGATCAGCCCGTTATAGGCCGTCCCGGTCTGTGTCAGCTTGGCAGCCACATCGATCCGCCCGGTGGTCAGGAACTCGGTCAGCATCATGAACAACATGCTGACGATCAGCGCCGTCAGCACCGCGAACAGCGGAACCAGCGCCGGGGACAGCTTCATCCAGCGGTGGGCGAGCGGAGCCAGCCATGCCGGGCCGCGAAGTTTTTCAGCCATGCTGTACACTCATTTCTGCGTCGGCTTTGTCGCGCTTGATGCCCGCCATCAACAGACCCACCCCCGCGCGTGTCGCCTCGTGGATCGACAGCGTATCGATGATCTTGCCCGCGTACATGACCGCGATCCGGTCGGAGAGCGAGAAGATTTCGTCCAGTTCGGTCGAGATCAGCAGCACTGCTGATCCGGCATCCCGCATGGCGACGATTTGCTTGTGGATGAATTCGATAGACCCCACATCCAGCCCGCGTGTCGGCTGCGCCGCCACCAATAGATGATTCGGGCGCGAGAATTCGCGGGCGACGATGGCCTTCTGCTGGTTGCCGCCAGAGAGGGCGCTCATGTTGACGTAGATGCTGGGCGTGCGGACATCGTACTGCTTGACCAGCCTGCGGGCATTCTCGTCTTTGGCGTTTTCGTTTGCCAGGATGCCCACGCTGAACGGGCCAACGTAGTACGTTTGCAGTACCAGGTTGTCTTTGATCGGAAAGCTGGCGACCATGCCGTTCTTGCGACGGTCTTCCGGCACATGCGAGACACCCGTCTCCGTGATCCGGCGCGGCGTGGCGTGAGTCGTCTCGGTCGCGTTGACGCGAATATGTCCACCCTCAATCAGCCGCAGCCCCGTGATCGCCTCGACCAGTTCGGTCTGGCCGTTGCCCTGCACCCCGGCCACCCCTAGAATTTCCCCCGCCCGCACTTCCAGTGAGAGATGATTGACTGCCAGCAGCTTGCGGTCATCCCGCACCACCAGATCGCGGATGGTCAGCACCGGATTGCCCGGCTGTGCCTCGGCTTTTTCCACC
>JAEUQZ010000173.1 GCA_016788965.1 Anaerolineae bacterium
CCCACCCCGCGGAATTTGCTTCTCGCGCCAAACGGTGGGGCAGAATTTCTCAACTGAAGTCGCTATGGTATGCAGTTCCACCAGATAGTCGATTAGAACACTATCTGCCTGCGCTCCTCAATATCGAAGAAGAAGACCTGGTTCGGCAACTGCTGGCTCAGTACATCACCCAGGAATCACTCGCTCAATCCGAGGATGTCAAGGCCAGGATTGGCGGGGCGCTCGTCCAACTGGCGAGCGATCCGTCCGCAAATGTACGTGCGGCGGCGGCGGCACAGATGGCCGTATTGAAGATCGACATGCTCTGGCCCGCGCTGCTGCAATTACGGCTAGATCAGGCAGCGGGGGTACGAACATCAGCAGTCCGTACCATTGATGCCTTTGCCCGTCCAGAAACTATCGATCTCCTGCTGGACAGCCTGCGCCAGGAAACCGATATTCTGTCCCTAAGTGCACTGATTGAGTTAGTCGCCAAGTACAATCATCCAGCCATCCCAGACATCATCAGCGAAGTTCTGGATCGGCCCGGTGTGGATGACTTCCCTGATCTAATCCTGCCGCTCGTCCACAAAATGCTGCTGCAAAAAGACCCCACCTGGGCGACAGAGCAGCTCCTTCAACGCCTGCGCTCCGGGCAATATCATGCTCTGGCATTAGTTCTCCGCATCCTGGTGGACGCTTCTGGAGAATCAGTTCTTAGAGAACTGGTTGCCTTCTTACGACAAGAACAGCCCCCTGCCCTCCGCAAACAGGCGATTCTCACCTTGAAGTCCAGCGCTCGCTCCACGCCCATCAGCGATCCTCAACTCGTTGAAGCGGTCACCCAGCTTCTCTTGCACCACCTCGACGAAGTGACCGAAAAGAACATGCAGGAGGTTGAGATTTCTGATGTGGCGGAAGTGATCGCTCGCAACCTCTCTCATGAAAGCCTGGAGGTGCGTGGTGAAGCCGTGATCGAACTCGCGCGGCTCCGCCGCAAGAGCGCCAGGCTTTTTCGTGATACCCCAGCCCAGGATACCTTCTGGCGCAATGTGAACCACAGCGTCGATGGCTATAGCCAGGATCGAATGAAAGAAGCCTGCCGCAAATGGGGAAAGATGGCGCAGTTGGCCGCCGTCCTTTCGGGACGAACCAACCAGAACGCAGCCCTCTGTCGACTAGCGACGAAGGTGCACGCGCCTGAAATGCGAATCTTGATCCTGAAGGCCATCGGGCAGAATAAAGCCTCTGACGGAATTCCCATCCTTGACCGCGCCATCTATTCCCGGAGTGAGATGATCCGTCGAGCGGCAACTGAAGCGCTCGGCTATTATGCCAGCCCCAACGCCTTGCCTGCGTTGAGAACAGCCCTGCACGACACCTCCATTTCAGTAAAACTGGCGGCAGTCAATGCCATCTCGGGGCTGGCGGTGAACATGCAGCCGGCACTGGATGTTCTGATCCAGGAACTGGATGACCCAGACCCCTTTCATCGAATCGATGTGGCCTACGCCTTAACGCGGGTCAATACCCGCCCAGCCGTCAAAGCCTTGATCGCCCATCTGAAAAGTGAAACACATCCTGACGTACTCTATGGTATCGCCAGTGCCCTCGGCAGCCTGGAAATGAATTACACCAGCATCGACAAGGCGCTCCGGCAGTTGACTTCCCACAGCAGCCAACATGTCACTTCAGGAGCGCGGGACGCCCTCAAACAGCGTCGAGCGGCGGCCGCCGCTTCACACTCAACTGTCTCTGAGGGTTTAGGGGAAACAAAACCCGGGTAAAGGACAGGAAACCAACCACAAACGAACACCGCCTCCCTTTTCACGCACAGGTCGTGTTCGCCTCTTCTCGATCCATCATCCCGGTTTCCCTTTCCGAACCCCCTCCAAACGAAAAGTGTGACCATAATGTCACCCTAACCGCCCCATTCTGTGCTACCCTGTATTTACGGACGGATAGGATTCCCTCCGCCGCACCTTCACAACCTATGAAACGCGATTATCGCAAACCATCGTTGTTGCAAATCTCACGCAGTTGCAACTGCAACATTTTCAACTTTTGCAACATTTCGGAGCAGTCGCCGCCTTGCATGTAAGGACGTTGCCGCAATTTGCCGTTCCGCAATTGCCGAAATTGCCGCAGTTTCCGCAACAAGACACCCGCCCATGCAACATGGGGAGACCGTGATCGACCAGCGATCCGTCTCTGGTGTCCCTTCAGTGGACATGGCTTTTCGGCAGCCGGATCACTTGAGTGTCCGGCGACGCATTTGCAGTGGCAGATGGCGTGTTTCACGGGGAACTGTCACAAACAGGCGCATCCAACCCTGACGGCACTGACGCCATTGCCGCCATTTGCGCCAATTCGTCCGTCCGGCATGGACGACTCGGACGACATTTCGGACATTTCGCCTGCTCTGACTATCACCGACACTGACGACACTGACGACACTGACGACAGTAGCGACAATTCGAGCCACAGATTCTCAAGAATCGACCGATTCTCATTCTTATCATTCTTATCAGATTTCTCACCTACCATCGCATTTTTCTATCAACTATAAACTATGAACTACAAACTATTGACTTCTTCGTCTGGCTAAAAGCTATAAGCTATTCGCTAATAGCCACCTGCATTTTTCTATCAACTATAAACTATCAACTATGAACTTCCTCCCCCCACCTCCGCCCAACCTGAGCTACAATGAAGCCTCCAAACCGTGTCCAACCAGTACCCTGCGAGGCGACCAACCATGCCCGGTATCCACCCCCACCTGCTGCGGAGCATCCCGCTCTTTGAACTGCTCGACGACGATGAACTCAAAGCCTTAGCCGACCAGCTTGACCAGGAGAACTACCTGGCCGGCCAGACCGTCTTCAAGCAGAGCGATCCCGGCGGCAAGATGTACATCGTCCAGTCCGGCGAGGTCGAACTCTTCGTCACCGACCGCAGCAAGGACAAGGTGATCCTGGAAGTGGTCAAACCCGGCGAAATGTTCGGCGAACTCTCCCTCTTCGACCAGCAGCCCCGCTCCGCCTCCGCCCGGGCCATCAAACAAACCCTCCTCGTCGCTGTAGACCGCCACGACCTGGAGATGCTCTTCTCCCGCCACCAGGACGCCATCTTCAACATCATGACCATCTTCAGCCGCCGTATCCGCGAAACCGACCTCCTCCTTCAGGAGCGGGTCGTCGCCCGCAACGTCAACGAAGAACTGGCCGCCCGCCCCACCTTCAGCCAGCGCCTCGCTGACTTCTTCTCCAGGATCGCTGGGGATATGCGCTTCGTCTACTTCAGCGTGATCTGGTTCGGAACCTGGATCACCTGGAACCTCGGCCTGATCCCCGGCCTGGAGCCGTTCGATCCCTTCCCCTTCGGCCTGCTCACCATGATCGTCTCGCTGGAAGCCATCTTCCTGGCGACCTTCGTCATGATTAGCCAGAACCGTCAGGCCGAGCGGGAAAAAGTCCGCAACGACATCGAATATGAAGTCAATGTCCAGGCCGAGTTGGGCATCCGCGATCTCAAAGAGCGCGTCGATGACCTCCAGGAACTCCTGGTCAACCACCTCAGCCGCATGAACGAAAACATCGACCGCATCCAGACCGCCCCCCGCCGCGGCCTTCCAGACGACCGCTCGTCATGAACGCGGCTGTCCAGACCCTCCGCGCGGCCGCCCCGGAGCGCGACTGGGGGCAGCTTCAGGATGCGCTGGCCGAGGCGCTCGGCGGCCTCGAATACTTCGCCGGGCTGGAGATCGCCCTGACTCTGGCCCACGCCCATCTGCCCGTCTTCGAGGCGCATCACCCCGACGCGGGCTGGGCGCGGGCGCTGCTGGTCTGGATGGCTTCCTACGGTGTCGCCCCGGCCAACCTGCCCGCGGACGCATCCGCCCCGCATCCCAGTCCCGGCGCGGCCAACTTCGTGCTGGCCCTGATCGAACTGGCCCGCAGCGCCGAGCGTCAGACCCCGCTGGAGAACCGCGTGCGCTTCCTGGCGAGTGCCGTCAGCAACCTGATCCTGGCCGACCTCGCCGCCTTCTGGTACGGCCAGCATCCCGACCTCTGGGCGCTCCAGCAGGAATACGGCGACGACCTGGACGAAGCCAGCGGCCAGCCCATCCGCCAGCAAATCTACGCCCGCTTCTGGTTGGATGAGTTGGTGGCCGCCCGCGATACCGCCGCCTGGATGCAGATCGCCGAGCGGCTGGCCGCGAAACTCGCTTGACACCCCCTGGGCAATCGACTACTATGTGAGCAGCAAAGCAGGTCTCATCAAGAGCGGTGGAGGGAACGGCCCTGTGAAACCGCAGCAACCCCCGAAGCGTCGGGACGGTGCTAAATCCGCCAGCCTGGGCTGGAAGATGAGCGCGACGGTTTCCGTATGACCCATCCGCGCTCCTTCCCTCACCGGCAAGGAGCGCGTTTGTTTGTGGAGGTATGCAATGGCCGTCAATATCCTGAGTATCGATGAAATTGTCTCCGATCCGGCCGTTCGCGGTGGCAAGCCCGTGATTCGAGGAACCGGTATCCGGGTAGCAGATCTCGCGGCATGGCATCTCAACGGCGACAAACGCTCGCTGGAACAGCTTGCAGCGGATTTCCGGCTGGAACTGGGGCAGGTCTACGCGGCCATGTCTTATTACTACCTGCATCAGCAGGAGGTCGATGAACAAACCCGTCAAGATGCAGCCGAAGCAGAGAGCCTTCTGGCTGCGCTTCAGGAACAAGGCAAGGCTGCGCCGATCACTATTTGAGTTACGCGCACAGAATCGAGAGGAAGTGAACGATGATCTGGGTTGATATTCTCGGTTACGTGGCCTCGGTGCTGGCCGCCGCTTCCTTGATGATGAAGTCGGTGCTGAAGCTGCGCGTGGTCAGCCTGATCGGGGCGGTGGCCTTCTCCATTTATGGGGCGCTGCTCGGCTCGGTTCCGATCACCGGACTGAATGTGTTGATCATCGGCATCAACCTGTACTTCATCATCCAGATGCTCACCAAGAAAACCTACTTCAAGCTGCTCGAAGTAGATCGTAAGTCCAGCTATGTCCGCAGCTTCCTGGAGTTCTACCAGCAGGACATCGCCCGTTACTTTCCGAGCTTCGAGTACAACCCGGATCGCGCCGACATCGCGTACCTGATCCTGCGCGATCTGCTGCCCGTCGGGCTGTTCGTCACCGAGCGCGACTCGGCTGGGCGGGAAGTGGTGCGGCTGGATTACGTCATCCCCGGCTACCGCGATCTGAAAGCCGGGCAGTTCCTTTATGAGGAGTTGGAGAAGCAGCTTCCGCCGCGCGGAATCACCATGCTCTACAGCGTGCCCGGCGGCGAGGAGCATCACGCCTATCTGCGGCGCATGGGCTTCACGCCCCAGGGTGGTGAAGGCCGCATCAAGCTCTTCGCGCGGGAGTTGAAGGGCTGAGGGAGGGCCAATGGATACCCTGAAACAGATCGTTCGGAAGGTAGTCAGTGGGTATGCCGGCCGCGCACTCAACGGCTACAGTTATTTGACCCAGAGTGAGGATGGTAGCGTCCTGACCGTGGTGGATGTGGCGAACACGCCAAAACACACTTCGGGAGTCAGTCTGGTGGTTCGCATCGTAGCCGATAAGGTGATTATCGAGCGGGATCGGAACGATAAGCCGCTGGTCGATGCGCTGATCCAGGCCGGGATCGCACGGGAACAAATCGTGCTGGCCTATGCGGGCGAAGCTGTGCCGCAATCGACAGGCTGAAAATGACTGTGAGATGACTGGATGGACACACAGATGCTCGAACAGGAAATCCTCAACGAGGTGCGTAAACTCGATGCCGGGCTTCAAGCTCATCTCTATGGAGATCATCCGCGCCCTGAACAAGGTTCCAGGTGAGATGGGCGAACCCGGATGGCGCTTTGTCGAAGCGGCCAAAGGAATTCAGATCGACGCGCATGACCTTGATGTGATGCAAGAAGCCATCGAAGCGTGGTGCGAACGCGCGGCGCTTGGTAGCACAATGGGAGGGAGATCATGGCGGTAGAACACCTGATTATCGATCAGATCATCGCCGATCCAGCGATTCGCGGGGGCAAGCCGATCATTGCCGGGACGGGCATCAGAGTCATGGATATTGTTCTGCGCCACACAACAGGCGCGGAACTTTCCGTTGAACAGATTGCTGAAACCTTTCAACTCACCCGAGGGCAGGTACACGCAGCCCTCGCCTACTACTATCTCCATCAGATGGAAATCGACGCGCAGATCAAGGCTGATGATGCGACGGCTGACCGACTGATTGCTGATCTTGAGCGACAGGGAAAGCTGCGCCGCAGTGAGTGAGATTCGCTTCTATATCGACGAGAATGTGGATGCGGTTGTCGCATCACAGCTTGCCAAACATGGGATTGATGCCGTGAATGTACGTGACCTGGGTTTGTTGGGCGATACCGACGAAAACCATCTGCAGCGGGCTGGAAAGATGGGGCGAGTCCTTGTAACCCATGATACCGATTTTCTGAGTATGGCAAATTCAGGCATTGAACACACAGGAATTGTGTTTGCAAGACACCACAAGGCAACCCCTGGTAGTTGGGTGAAAGCTCTGATCAACCTTCACGCCCGTTCATCTGCAGAAGACATGCTGAATCGGGTTGAATTTGTCCAGCTCAAATGAGCTTGAGCCAGACGGTAGTTGACCACACACTCACGAACACGACGGAGAGAATCAGTACATGACCCCAAGCCAAGCGAGAACCTACACCAACCGGCGCTACCTGGATGCGGTGGCCGATCATATCGTCCTGTTCGATGGCGCGATGGGCACGAGCATCCAGCGCTACAACCTGACCGCGCAGGACTTCGGCGGCGAGCAGTACAACGGCTGCAATGACTATCTGGTCATCACCCGCCCGGACGTGATCGAGGCCATCCATGCCTCCTTCCTGGCGGTGGGCAGCGAGGTGGTGGAAACCTGCACCTTCCGCAGCAACCGCCTCACCCTCGGTGAATATGGCCTGCAAGACCGCGTGCTGGAGATCAACCGGGCGGCGGCGCAGTTGGCCCGGCGGGTATGTGATCGCTTCGCCCAGGAGACGGGCATCCCGCGCTACGTGGCCGGGAGCATCGGGCCGAGCGGCAAGCTGCCCAGCGGCAGCGATCCCGACCTGAGCAACATCACCTTCGAGGAACTGGCCGCCGTCTTCTACGAGCAGGCCCAGGGTTTGACCGAAGGCGGCTGCGATGTGCTGCTGATCGAGACCAGCCAGGACATCCTGGAAGTCAAGGCGGCCATCGTCGGCATCAACCGCTACTTCGAGGATGCCGGGGTGCGTATCCCCCTTCAAGCACAGGTCACGCTGGATACCACCGGGCGGATGCTCTTCGGGACAGATATGGCCGGGGCGCTGGCAACGCTGGAAGCGCTGCCCATCGATGTGATCGGCATGAACTGCTCGACCGGCCCGGAATACATGCGCGAGCCGATCAAGTATCTGGTCGAGAACAGCCGCTTCCCGATCAGCGTGCTGCCGAATGCGGGCCTGCCGATCAACGTCGATGGTGAAGCCGTCTACCCGATGGAACCGGGGCCGTTCAGCGAGATGGTGGCCGAGTTCACCCGCTGGGGTGTAGGCGTGGTCGGCGGCTGCTGTGGGACGCAGCCTCAACACCTCGACCAGCTTTACCGCAAGGTGAACGGGCACAGCTACGCCGAAGAAGTCGAGCGCCGCGCCCGCCGCGCGGCTCCGCTGGCGCGAAATCCGCAGCATGAGGCCAAAGCCTCCAGCGGCATGACCGCGACCGCGATGGTGCAGAATCCCGGCCCAACGCTGATCGGCGAGCGGGTCAACAGCCAGGGCAGCCGTAAGGTCAAGCAGCTTCTGCTGGCCGACGATTACGACAGCATCGTGCAGATTGCCGTCGATCAGGTCAACAGCGGGGCGCACATGCTGGATATCTGCGTGGCGCTGACCGAACGCGCCGACGAGCGCGAACAAATGGAAAAGGTGGTCAAGAAGCTGTCGCAGGCCGTGACGGTCCCGCTCATCATCGATACTACCGAAGCCGACGTAGCCGAGGCGGCGCTGGCCTTGTATCCGGGACGGGCAGTCATCAACGGCAACAACCTGGAAAACGGCCGCGAACGCATCGACCAGATTCTGCCGCTGGCGAAGAAATACGGCGCGGCGGTGCTGTCGATGACCATCGATGAAGTCGGCATGGCCCATACCCGCCAGAAGAAATTCGAAATCGCCCGGCGCATCACCGAGATCGCCGTGCAGGATTACGGCCTGTCGCCGGAAGACCTGATCTTCGACACGCTGACCTTCCCGCTGACGACCGGGCAGGAAGAACTCCGCAACGATGCCGTCGAAACCATCGAGGGCATCCGGCTCATCAAGCAGCACATTCCCGGCGTGATGACCGCGCTCGGCGTGAGCAACGTCAGCTTCGGCGTCACCCCGGCGGCGCGGGGCGTGCTGAACAGCGTCTTCCTGTATCACGCGGTGCAGGCCGGGCTGGATATGGCAATCGTCAACCCGGCGCACATCACCCCTTACGCCGAAATCCCGGAAGAGCAGCGCAAGGTCGCCAACGATCTGATCTTCAACACCGACCCGGATGCGCTGCCGCGCTTCATCCAGTACTTCGAGCAGCACACCGTCCAGGCCGCCGGCAAAGAACTCGAAGACCCGACCGCCGATATGCCCAGCGAAGCGGCGCTCCACTGGCAGATCGTCCACCGCAAGAAAGATGGCGTCGAGGCGCTGATCGATGACTGCCTGACCCGGCAGGATGCCGTCGGTGTCCTCAACAACGTGCTGCTGCCCGCCATGAAAGAGGTCGGCGATAAGTTCGGCGCCGGAGAGCTGATCCTGCCGTTCGTCCTGCAGAGCGCCGAAGTGATGAAGAAATCGGTGGCGTACCTGGAACAGTACATGGATAAGGTCGAAGGGACGACCAAAGGCACAGTGGTGCTGGCGACGGTCTACGGCGACGTGCATGACATCGGCAAGAATCTGGTCAAGACCATCCTGAGCAACAACGGCTACACCGTCCACGACATCGGCAAGCAGGTTCCGGTCAATACCATCATCGAGAAGGCCCAGGAATACCGCGCCGATGCCATCGGCCTGAGCGCCCTGCTGGTCAGCACCTCCAAGCAGATGCCCATCATCGTCAATGAACTGGCCCAGCGCGGGCTGAACGTCCCGGTGATGATCGGCGGCGCGGCCATCAACCGGCGCTTCGGACGGCGCATCCTGTTCCTGGAAGAGAGCGGTCAGCCCTACGAACCAGGCGTGTTCTACTGCAAGGATGCCTTCGAGGGGTTGGCAGTGATGGATCAACTGGTCAGTCCGAACCGCGCGGCCTTCGTCCAGCAGATCATCGAAGAAGGCTATGCCGAGTTGGGCAAGCCGCAGCCCAAACGCCGGGAACGCAGCGGCCTGACCAGCGCCGTTAAGCCTGCGCCGAGCATCCCGCAGCCGCCCTTCTGGGGGGCACGAACGATCCACGAGATGCCGCTGGAAATCGTCTTCAAGTACCTGCACAAGCCGGAGCTTTACCGCCTCTCCTGGGGCGCGACCAATACCCACGGCGACGCCTGGGAAAAGCTGGAAAAAGAATTCGACGCCCGGCTGGAGCGGATGCAGCGTGAGGCGCTGCGCGATAAGACGCTGCGCCCGCAGGCGGTCTACGGTTTCTTCCCCTGCAACCGCGACAGCGACGACCTGGTGATCTGGGACCCAGAAGCATTCAGTGGGACGAATGGGCACAGCAGCGGATCGCGCCGCGAGATCGCCCGCTTCAACTTCCCGCGCCAGCCCGCCGGCGAATACCTGTGCATCAGCGATTACTTCGCGCCCGCTGACAGCGAGCAAATCGATACCGTGGCGCTCCAGGTGGTGACGGTCGGTGAGACGGCCAGCGCCGCCTTCGAGTCGCTGCAAGGCGCGGATCACTACAGCGAAGCCTACTTCTTTCACGGGCTGGCGGTGCAAACCGCCGAAGCCACTGCCAACTACGTCAACCGGGTGGTCATCAACCGCGAACTGGGACTGCCGCCCGGCCAGGGCAAGCGCTACTCCTGGGGTTATCCGGCCTGCCCCGACCTCGACGATCACCAGATTGTCTGGCGGCTGATGCCGCAGGTCGAGCGTGAACTGGGCGTGACGCTGACCGAGAGCTTCCAGCTTGTACCGGAACAGAGTACCGCCGCCATCGTGGTGCATCACCCCGATGCCAAGTATTACAGCGTCGGCAGCCTGGATCGCACCGTGCAGATTCTAGGGGAGGGGTAAGTTGGCAAAACGCATTGCCTTCGG
>JAEUQZ010000174.1 GCA_016788965.1 Anaerolineae bacterium
AGACCAGGCCGGATCGATTCTTATCGAATGGTCGAGACGCACCTGTGGGATCATCGTTCCGCCGAGAACACGCCCCAACCCGGTCAAAAGCCGCGATCCCAATCGGAATGATCGGGGCATCGCCGCAGCCCGTGAAAGCCGCATCCAGACGCCCCCATCGGATCAGATCGTAAGCCTGGGCGATGCAGTCCGCACCCGTAGCACAGGCCGAAACCGGGGTCGCAGATGGCCCCATGGTTCCGTAGTCAATGCTGATCAGATCGCTTCCCCCGTTGACCATCAGCATCGGAATCCCGAACGGCGTGATGCGGCGTGGGTCTTTTGTCTCGAAGAGCATGTTAGCCTGCTCGTAGTAACTGCCCACGCCGCCAACAGATGACCCAATCATCGTACCGATGCGATATCGGTTCGAGTCGTTGACTTCGATCCCGGATTGGCGAATGGCTTCATTGGCCGCGGTCACGATGAAATGCTGGTAGCGGTCTCGGCGGCGAACTTCCGTTGCCGGCATATGCGCTGCCGCGTCCCAATTCTTGACTTCCGCCGCAATCTGCACCTGATGATGTGTTGGGTCGAACAGCGTGATGCGACCAATGCCACTCTTACCCGCTGTGATCCCTGCCCAGCTTTCCTCGATATTGTGACCGAGCGGCGTAACCAGCCCAATCCCAGTAATGACAACTCGTCTCTGCATCACCCACTCCTGTTGCAAGCACTCATCGATGCATTCCGTTTACCGCTGGCAATCACACGGACGATCCACTCGATCCTGAGCGATCTTCCGGTGTAGGCATATACTTACCAACCACCCAGCCATCTCCTTCAGGCCGGACTTCTTTCTTCCAGACAGGCACGATCTCCTTCAAGCGGTCGATGCCATAGCGAGCCGCCTCGAAACAGCCCTGGTCACGATGCCCTGATGCACAGGCAATCACAATCGTGTTCTCTCCGACTTCCAGCTTGCCGACCCGTTGAATGATGGCGATCCCCTGGACAAGCGGCCAGCGCACTCGGATTTCATCAGCCACCTGCTGCATTTTGGCAACCGCCATGGACTCGTAGGCTTCGTATTCCAGGTGCTGGGTATGCTGGACAGACGCCCCGTCGCTGGTCTCACCCCGTACCATCCCGCTGAACAGGCAGACCGCCCCCGTCGCGGGAACGGTGATGGCACGAATCACCTCGTCGAGATCGATGGGTTCGGCGGCCAACCGCGCGATCAGCGGCCATCCCTCGCCGCCGCTGACGGGCGGAAAGAACGCCACCTCGTCGCCATCCTGCACAGGATCGGCAGCGAAGGCATATTCCTTGTTTCGCGCGGCAATCGCGGCATCCAGGTGCGCCGCAGCCGCCGGATAGCGTGACGCGAGCGCCTGCCGGACATCCTTGATGGTGGCAGAATCCAACGGCAGCGACAGGTCAAGCGCGGGCTGCCCCACCTGATCTTTCAGGATCGCAAAGAGACGCACATGCACCCGAATCATGATTCATCCGCCGTATAGTCGCCGTGCTGTCCGCCCTGCTTGGAGATCAATCGGATGTCCCCAATCCGCATACCTCGATCCACCGCTTTCGCCATATCATAAATCGTCAAGGCGGCAGCGGTCACGGCGGTCAGGGCTTCCATTTCGACGCCGGTCTTGCCGATGGTTCGGGTCGAAGCCCGAATGTGGATGGCCGACTCAGCTTCATCCAACGCCAGTTCGAGATCGATGTGCGTCAGCGGGATGGGATGGCACAACGGAATGATCTCCGAAGTCCGCTTGGCGGCCATGATCCCGGCCACACGCGCCACGGTCAGCACATCGCCTTTTTTGATCTGACCATCGCGGATCAGCCGCAGCGTTTCCGGGCGCATATAGACCGCGCCGGCAGCAGTCGCCGAACGCTCACTATCCGGCTTGGTTCCGACATCGACCATTCGGGCAGTGCCTTGCTCATCCAGATGGGTAAGCTGCTGGGTCATTATCTTCCCCTAACATCGCCTAACAGCCTTCAATTATAGCGTAGCGTCATGTATACTTCAGCCTCGAATCGTAGCCAATCGCGCAGCCTGCGCTGATCAAGATTAGGGAGCAGTTTTCGTTGGGCATTTTCCGCAGTGGCCTCGCCAAAACTCGTCAATCGTTCTTTGGACGCATCGCCCAGATGTTGGGCAATACTGAGATCGACGAGGAGACCTGGGATGATATCGAAGCCATGCTCATTCAGGCCGACCTGGGCGTTCCGACGGCGCAGCGGGTCATCTCCGATCTGAAAGCGCGGGTACGAAAAGATGGAGTCACCCGTGCCGATCAGCTCAACACGAGCCTACGGGAAACGCTGCGGGCACTGCTCGACTTCCCGCCCACCCCCAACATCAGCGGCAGGCCGCTTTCGATCATTCTGATCGTCGGCGTGAATGGTTCCGGCAAGACCACCTCCATCGCCAAACTCGCCAATCGGCTGAACAACAATGGCCGCCGGGTCATGCTGGCCGCCGGGGACACCTTCCGCGCCGCCGCCATCGAGCAGATTCAAACCTGGGGATCACGGATCGGCGTTCCCGTCATCGCCAATAAGCCCGGTTCTGACCCGGCCGCCGTGGTCTTCGATGCGGCATCGGCAGCCCGTGCTCGCAACAGCGATATTCTGATTGTCGATACCGCCGGGCGGCTGCATACCAACTACAACCTCATGGAAGAACTCGCCAAGATCAAAGCGATCTCGGCTAAAGTCATCCCCGACGCGCCCCATGAGGTCTGGCTGGTTCTCGACGGGACGACCGGGCAGAATGCTTTGCAGCAGGCGCAGAAATTCCGGGAAATGGTAGACGTAACCGGAGTGATTGTCACCAAGCTGGACAGCACGGCCAAAGGCGGCATGGTCTTTGCTATCTTCAACGACTTGAAGCTCCCTGTACAGTACATTGGCCTCGGTGAAGGCGTGACCAATCTCGTGAGTTTCGATCCCGATCAGTTTGTCGCCAGCCTGTTCGACGAGAACTAACGGGCGCACCCGCGCTCTTCAGGAGGACTCCGTAGAAATTGATGGATACTTTGATCAGCCTGTTGACCAGCTTGAAGGATCGTATTGATGGGCTGATGGAGCGCCTCAATATCCAGGGCAAGGCGCAGCAGATCGAACAACTCGAAGCCCAGGCCAGCGTACCCGACTTCTGGAATACGCCCGACGATGCCCAGCGCGTCATGCAGGAAATTGCCCGTCTCCGAGGAGAGGTTGACCGCTGGCGCGCCGTCTCGACGCGCATCAGCGATGCCATCGAATTGGCCCAGATCAATGATGCGACGCTCCTGGATGAACTGACCGCCGAGACCAATGCCCTGGACGAAATCGTTCAGCGGATGGAACTTCAGGCGCTGCTCTCCGGCGCGTATGACAGCGAAAACGCCATCCTCGCCATTCATGCCGGCGCCGGCGGAACCGACTCGCAGGATTGGGCGCAGATGCTCGAACGCATGTATATCCGTTGGGCAGAGAACAACGGTTATAAGATCGAGATTCTCGAACGCAGCGATGGCGAAGAAGCCGGCATCAAGAGCGTCATGATGAGCATCCGTGGCGAGTATGCCTTCGGTTTCCTGCAAAGTGAACAAGGCGTCCACCGTCTGGTACGTCTGAGTCCCTTTGATGCCGCCAACCGCCGCCACACCTCCTTTGCCAAAGTGGAACTCTGGCCGGATATTCAGGGCCAGATCGAAATCGAGGTCAATGAACGTGACCTCAGGATCGAGACCTACCGCGCGGGTGGCGCGGGCGGTCAGCATGTTCAGAAGAACGATACCGCCGTGCGAATCACCCACATTCCCAGCGGGGTAGTCGTTCAATGTCAGAATCAGCGGAGCCAGACCCAGAACCGCGAACGCGCGATGCAAATCCTCAAGGCGCGGCTGTTTGAACTGGAGCGGAAGAAACAGGAAGCGCAGCTCGCCGCGCTCAAGGGCGAGAACGTCGATGCCGGCTGGGGCAATCAAATTCGCTCCTACGTTCTGCACCCCTACCAGATGGTCAAGGATCACCGCACCGATTACGAAACCGGCAATACCACCGCCGTACTGGATGGACGCCTGAATGAGTTCATGGACGCCTACCTGCGCGACCGGGTGAAAACGACCGCATGATTCGCCACAGTTGTAGACTCTACCCCGTGGAAAACACTGGTAGATTTCTTCCTTGCATTCAAGCATCCAAGAGACACCAAAGAGTTACCAAAATGTCACCCTTTCGGTCTCGTTTTGTGCTATCGTAGAGGTACGGGATCGCAGGGGTGCGACGCACTCTCCGGGAAGTTGGCGCAAAAAGGCGTTCCGCAACTGCCGCAATTGCTGCAATTGCCGCAAGAATTGCCCGCCGACATTGACGACATTGACGACATTGACGACATTGACGACATTGACGACATTGACGACACTGACGACATTTCCGACGTTTGGTTTTCTCTGTCAAGCAGCTAAAAGCTATCGTCTAAAAGCTTCTTCGATAAACTATCAACTACAAACACTCGCCATTTCCAACCCTGACGGCACTGACGCCATTGCCGCCAACTCTGCCACAAAGTGCTGAGTTTCGGTCGGTGATGAGGGGAAGCGTGATCTGACTCGTTCTCGAAAAAGTATTGACTTGCAGCCTTATTTTTGATACTGTAAGGGTTCACATGTTGCTTCGAGACGTGTACCCAAACCAGACAAACAGCATCAGTATGCACTGACTGCTGTTTTCGTGTTCATCATCTGCGGCGTTCAGCCGGTCAACGCCTGAAACACACCAGACGTTTTAGCGCAGAGGAGAAGACCCACTTGGAAGCAAAGGATTTTAGCGCACTGCGAATCAGCCTGGCTTCGCCGGAACAGATTCGCTCCTGGTCGTATGGCGAAGTCACCAAGCCGGAAACCATCAACTACCGCCGCTTGCGCCCAGAGAAGGATGGCCTGTTCTGCGAAGCCATCTTCGGCCCCACCAAAGACTGGCAGTGCTACTGCGGCAAGTACAAGAATGTCCGCTATCGCGGGATCATCTGCGATAAGTGCGGCGTCGAAGTCACCCGCGCCTCGGTGCGGCGTGAACGCATGGGGCACATCGAATTGGCTGCTCCGGTCGCGCACGTCTGGTATACCCGCCGCGTTCCCAGCTACCTCGGTCTGCTGCTCGACATCAGTCGCCGTAATCTGGATCGCGTCCTGTACTTCGCCCAATACGTGATCACCAAGATCGACGAAGAGGCCCGCCAGAAGGCGCTGGCTCGCATTGATCGAGAGCTTTCTCAGAAAGAACTGCTCCTCGGCGGCGACATCGAAGAGCAGATGGATACCATCCGCAGTCAGCGAGATGCCGCGCTCGGTCAATTTGAAGAGCGGTCGCAGACGATCCATAAACACTTCGACAATGAACTCAGCCGCCTGAGCGATCAGGTGATGCAGGAGGCGCAGGCGGTTCAGACCCGTATCGAGTCCCTGATCGGCCAGACCTCGCCCGCCGACATCGATTTCCAGACCGCCAATACGGTGATCGCCGCCAAAGGCGAGCCGGTCACAAACGATCATATCTCGCGCATCCAGACCTCTACCAACGCCTATCTGAGCGATCTGCAGTCGGAAATCGAAGACATGCGGCAGGTCGAACTGGATCGACTGGATCGTGAAGCGGATACGCTGTCGAGCGAAGCCGCCCAGAACCTGGATGAGCATCGCCAGGAACTCGACAACCGCATGGGGCAGGTTCGCCAGACTGCGGAGAAAGCCCGTCAGGAACTCCAGGATATGCACATCCTTCAGTTCCTCCCCGAAAGCCGCTACCGTGAACTGAAGAGCCGCTATGGTCAGGTTTTCCAGGCGGACATGGGCGCGGAAGCGTTCTACGAAATCCTCAAGACGATGGATATGGACAAACTGGGTGTCGAACTGTGGTATGAAGTTCGCAACACCCGCTCCAAGCAGCGCAAGAAGAAGGCCACCAAGCGGCTCCGCGTCGTCGAAAGCCTTCGCAAAAGCAACAACCGTCCTGAATGGATGATTCTGACGGTGCTGCCCGTGATCCCGCCCGATCTACGCCCGATGGTGCAGTTGGATGGTGGGCGCTTCGCCACCAGCGACTTGAACGATCTGTACCGCCGCGTCATCAACCGCAACAACCGCCTCAAGCACTTGCTGGAACTCGGCGCGCCCGATGTCATCGTCCGCAACGAGAAGCGTATGCTTCAAGAGGCTGTGGACAGCCTGATCGACAACAGCCAGCGTGGCAAGGCCCTCAGCCGCCGTGGACGGCGCGAACTCAAGTCACTCAGCGACATGCTCAAGGGTAAAAAAGGCCGCTTCCGCCGGAACCTGCTCGGCAAGCGCGTGGACTATTCTGGTCGTTCGGTCATCGTCATCGGCCCCAAGCTCAAGCTGCACCAGTGCGGCCTGCCGAAGACTATGGCGCTCGAACTGTACCGGCCGTTCGTCATCAGCCGGTTGGTGCGTTACAACTACGCCAGCAACGTCAAGGGCGCCAAGCGCATCATCGAGCGCGAGAAGCCAGAAGTCTGGGAAGTTCTGGAAGAGGTCATCAAGGAACGTCCCGTTCTCCTCAATCGCGCCCCTACCCTGCACCGTCTGGGTATTCAGGCATTCGAGCCGCAGCTTGTCGAAGGCAAGGCGATTCAGATTCATCCGCTGGTCTGCTCGGCATTCAATGCCGACTTCGATGGCGATCAGATGGCCGTGCATGTTCCGCTGAGCGATAAGGCGGTGCAAGAAGCCCGCGACCTGATGCTCAGCACCAAGAACCTGTTGAAGCCCGCCGATGGTCAGCCCATCGTCGGCCCGTCGAAAGACATGGTGCTGGGCAACTACTACCTGACCATGGACCCGACGGTCGAAATCGTTGCGCTGAAGAAACGCGCCGCTGAGTTCCGGCAGATGTCGGCGCTGGATGGGAGTCACAAGGTCGGTATCGCCTTCCGCACCAACGGCTATTACTTCATCCAGAAGACCGAGGTTCCCGGCATCGTCATTTATGAAGATGCCACCGAAACCGACGAAAACGGCCGCGTCAAGGTCGTCGAAAAGGCCATCGACCGCACCATCCGTGCCCTGGTCGAAGGTGAAGTCGATTGTATCCTCGCCAACGCCTTCGAGGTAAAGAAGCTTCTCAAGAAGAAGAAGTTGGAGGGCAAGGTCGAGATCACCAACCTCGGTGAACGCCGCAAGGTCGTCGATATGGATGAGGTCGAATACCTCTACAATCTCGGCCTGGTCGGGCTGCACACTCCAATCCTGCTGGGCAACATCTACGATACCCAGTCGCCGCAGGCTGAGCCGGAGATCACGACCGTTGGCCGCGCTGTCTTCAACCGCATCCTCCCGGATGAGATGCGCTTTGTCCAGGAAACGATGGGCAAGAAGCAGCTTCAAGACCTGGTCGCCAAGTGCTACCAGCGGCTGGGATCGGATCGCACCACCGATATCGTCGATGCGATCAAGAATCTCGGCTTCCACTATGCGACGATTTCCGGCACAACCGTGGCCGTCTCCGATCTCACCGTCCCCAGCGAACGCAAGGACGTGCTGTCTCAGGCTGAGTCGGTGGTAGACCGGGCGGAACGTGATTTCCGCCGCGGTTTGCTGACCGAAGAAGAACGTTACCAGATCACCATCGACGAATGGAACCGGGCGAAGGATCGTCTGCAAGACATGATCCGGCAGTCCCTTGATCCGTATGGGCCTATCGCCATCATGGCGATTTCCGGCTCGACGAAAGGCGGCTTCGGTCCGATCACGCAGCTTGCCGGTATGCGCGGCCTCATGGCCGATCCGTCTGGCCGTATCATCGACCTGCCCATCCGCAGCCACTTCCGCGAGGGGCTGACCGCGCTGGAATACTTCATCTCGACGCACGGCGCTCGTAAGGGTCTGGCGGATACCGCGCTGCGTACTGCCGACGCCGGCTATCTGACCCGCCGTCTGGTCGATGTGGCCCAGGACGTGATCGTCAATCGTATCGACTGCGGCACAGAAGCCGGTCTCTGGATCCGCCGCGCCGACGATGTGGCCGGGCAGACGCTCTATGAGCGCATTGTCGGTCGGTGTGCAGCCAGTGATATGTACGATCCCGAATCGGGTAAACTGCTGGTCGCTCGCAATGAACTCATCGACGAAGACATCGCCGATGCCATCCAGAGCAGCAAGCTGGAAATCGCTCACGTTCGCAGCCCGATGACCTGCGCTCTGATCCATGGCATCTGCGCCCTGTGCTACGGGCGTGATCTGGGACGCGGGGACATGGTGGAAATCGGGGCGGCCGTCGGTATCGTCGCCGCGCAGTCCATCGGCGAGCCGGGTACGCAGCTCACACTCCGCACCTTCCATACAGGCGGTACGGCCCAGGCCAGCGGTGACATCACCAGCGGTCTGCCGCGCGTCGAGGAACTCTTTGAAGCCCGCAAGAAGCCAAAGGGCGAGGCGGTTGTCACCGATATCAGCGGCGTCCTGCGCCTCTCGAAACGGGATGGGGTGCGTATCGCCACGGTCATCGACTCCGAAGCGTTCAGCGAGCAGCACGAAATCCCTGTCGGTTGGGATATCCACGTCGAAGATGAGGGCGAGGTTGCCGAAGGCGATGTGGTCGCCCAGGAAGCGGGTGGCGACGGCAAAATCCTCGCCAAGATGCACGGCCTCGTCCACATCGAAGGCCATATCATCTACATCCGTTATGAGCGGCGGCAGGAGATGGAATACGAGATTCCGTCGAATGCGCGCCTCGTGCAGGAAGCCTTCGATGGCGCGGAGGTCTACGCCGGCCAGCAGTTAACCGAAGGCTCCAAGAATCCGCACCGGATTCTGCGAATTCTCGGTCAGGATGCCACGCAGTTGTATCTGCTGTCGGAAGTCCAGAAGGTTTACCGCAACCAGGGTGTGAACATCGCCGACAAGCACTTCGAGGTCATCATCCGCAAGATGCTGTCGAAAGTGCAGATCACCCGCAGCGGCGACAGCCAGCTTCTGCCCGGCGAATTGATCGACAAGCTGCAACTGCTGGAAATCAACGAGCGGCTGCTCTCCGAAGGTCATGAGCCGGCCGCCGGAGCGCCGGTGCTGCTGGGAATCACCAAAGCCGCGCTCAATACCGACAGCTTCCTTTCGGCCTCCAGCTTCCAGCACACCATCAAGGTGCTGGCGGGAGCCGCCATCGAAGGCAAGATGGACAAGCTCTATGGCCTCAAGGAAAACGTCATCATCGGTAAACTGATCCCGGCGGGGACGGGTTTCCACACCTACCAGGATCGTGAACTGGTCGCCCCGAACATCACCCTGGAAGCTCAGGGGGCACTCGATGCGGGCGCAGCCGACGATAGCTATGATGACAGCGACAGCATGGAAGAGATGGGGGCTGACGCTTAACCGTCAGCGAAGTGTCTGAAGCATTCAACAAGAGAGGCATTCGGGTGAATGCCTCTCTTCATTCACACATTAGCCCGGCCCAGGACAGCGTGAATACGATGAAAGCTGCTGGTCGGGGCGAATAGCGTCGTAGAGCATCCAGTAGGCCGCCCGTTCCCGTAGTTCCAGCGGAACGATCATGCTGTACGCAGCCATTTCATCGCGATTCTGAACAGTCACCTGGTTGGCGATATTTAGGTTCCACAGAATGACCGGCCCGACATAATCCCATGATTGGGCTATTTGGAAAGCCTGGACGAGGTACGCGCCCTGCTGGCACTCCCCGATGTAGGCCATCCACGGCTGCGGTGGATCGCCCGGCAGATACTCCCAGGTGGCATAACCGAACTCTGTAACGAACAATCGCTGTTCGGCATGGCCGTTTGAGACCATGATCTGGCGAAAATCCTGCATGTTGTTCATGAAGAAGAAATGGGGATCATCGTCCCAGCCACGCTCAGTTGACGGCTGGCAGCAGGTGGCATCCGGAGGGTTGCCCCAGCTGTAGGGATGGATTCCAACGAAGATATCCGGATAACTTCCCAACCCGGCCGCGTACATTTCCTGAAGGTAGGAACGGTCATTCCGCGAACCAATCGTGGGGTTGTCGCCGGTAGGAGCCAATCCAGCCGTAATCACATAGAGCGGTGTGGTGCGCGGCGTCTTGGGATCTGTCACCATGCGCTGAGCATAAGCGGTGATGGTCTGATATGCGGGCACAAAATAGCGCATGTAGGATTGCCCATTGAGTGGCTGCCCCTGCCATTCGCGTGAGAGGTTCGGCTCATTCCAGATTTCAATCGCATCCAGTGAAGTGCCGAATTCCTCGGTAATCAGGTTGATGAACTGCACCAGAGCCTGTGGAT
>JAEUQZ010000175.1 GCA_016788965.1 Anaerolineae bacterium
CGGGCGTGACTCAGGATAGTACGCCGCCGACGGCCCGGAACGAGGGAACGTGGGTGGCGAACTATACGTTCGAGCCACGTACCGCGACCGGCCCCAGCGTGACGGCGCTGTATCTGGACTTCGACGGGACGGCAGACCGCCTGGACAACCTTAACGTGGCTCCATCCGACTTGAATGGGAGCTGGTTCGAGATCACCTGCGACCTTGCTGGTGGCGGTGGTGGGGGCGGCGGCGGTGGTGGTGGAACGACTGGCCGGATCAATCTGGCGAACAACCCGACGCCTGTACCGACTCCGACCCAGGGGCCGACGAACACACCGCGTCCGACCGACACTCCTGGCCCGACGAACACGCCGCGCCCGCCGACGAACACGCCGACGATCGGCCCATCGGCTACGCCGCGTCCGCCGACGAATACGCCGCCGCCTGTGCCAACCAATACCCTGGCTGGCCCGGCGACGAACCCCGGATCGGGCTGCACAGAAAACTGCTGACCCGGTAAAGAATCACTTCACAAAGAGGCAGGGAGACCCCTGCCTCTTTTTTTGCGTGGGGCATTTGGTTTGGCGGAATGGGAAACCGGGGTATACTCCAAGAAACGAACAGATGTTCCTATTCAGGGAGTGTCAATTATGACGGCTGCGGTGCGAAAGCTTTCACCAGATACGGTTCGCCGATTGGCGATTTCCAGGCAACGGCTGGCGGAGATTCCAGCGGCGGTGGATCGGGCGGCGATGCTGGATGTCGTGCGCGATCTGGGGTGTTTGCAGCTTGATCCGACGAGCGCGGTGGCGCGGAGTCATCTGCTGGTGCTGTGGAGCCGATTGGGTGGGTACTCACAAGCCGATCTGGAACACTTGCTGTGGACGGATCGGGCGCTGTTCGAGTATTGGGCGCACGCGGCATCGATTGTGCTGGCCGAGGATTTCGGTTTGCACCGGCACATGATGGTGAACTACCTGAAAGGGGAGTCGGGCTGGTCGAAGCGGGTGCGGGATTGGGTGACAACCAATCATGCGCTAAAGAGCAACATTCTGGATACGATCCGGGAACGCGGGCCGGTGTCGTCGGCTGTGTTCGAGGATAAGGTCGAATCAGACTGGTATTCGAGCGGGTGGACGAGCAAACAGAACGTCAGCCAGATGTTGATGCATCTGTGGACGACGGGCGTGATCACGGTGGCGCAGCGCAAGGGGGGACACCGGTTGTGGGACTTGATGGAGAAGGTGTTCCCGGAACACATGCAAGCGCCGCTGATGGATGAACACGAGGTCGTAGGGCGATCCACGGTGAAGGCGCTGCGGGCGCTGGGGGCGGCTACGCCGACGCAGATCAAGCAGCACTTTACCCGCGGAGAGTATCCCGGTTTGCCACAGGTGTTACGGGAGATGGAGCAGCGCGGGCAGATTCAGCGGGTGAAGGTCGTTGAAAATGGGCGGGAGTGGCCGGGTGAGTGGTTCGTCCACAGCGAGGACATGGCGCTGGTGGAGCAGTTGGAGGCGGGGGAATGGGACGGGCGGACGACGCTGCTGTCACCGTTCGATAACCTGATCTGTGACCGGAAGCGGACGGAGCAACTGTTCGGGTTCAACTTCCGAATTGAAATCTATGTCCCCAAGAACAAGCGACAGTACGGTTACTTCGTGTTGCCGATCCTGCACGGCGACCGTTTGAGTGGGCGGATCGATCCGCTGATGGATCGGAAACAGGCGAGGCTGATGGTGAATGCGGTGTACGCCGAGCCGGATGCGCCCCTGGATCGAAAGACGGGAGTGGCAATCGGCGCGGCGCTGACGAGTCTGGCGGCGTTCCTGGGGGCGGAGAAGATCGAGGTTCAGGGCAGCATCCCGAAAGGATGGGATGCTGCCCTGCGCCGCCTCTGAACAGAGGCGGGCGGGTGTGTTATTCTTCTGCTGGTTATTCCTTATCGATGAATGTGCTGGCTGAAGGCTCAGGAGTGAATCTGCTGTGATCGTCTGCGTAACGCCCAACCCTACAGTCGATGTCACGATGGTCGTGCCCCAATTTCACGCGGGGGAGGTGTTCCGAACGGCGACTACGCTGGTGACGGCGGGTGGCAAGGGGATCAACGCGGCGCGGGCGATTAATACGCTGGGGGTGAGGGCGGTGGCGGCCGGTTTCCTGGGCGGGGTGAACGGGCAGAAAATGCAGGAGATGGTGGCTGGGGATGCGATTCCCAGCGCGTGGACGTGGATCAGCGGGGAGACCCGAAGCTGCATCATCATTGCTGACCCGGAATTGGGGCAAGCGACGGTGATCAATGAGGCGGGGCCAACTGTAAGCGCGGCGGACTGGGAACGGCTGCGGGCGGATGTTCAGAGCGCGGCGGAGGAAGCCCAAACGGTCTGCCTGAACGGGAGTCTGCCGCAAGGTTCGCCGATTGCGGCCTACGAGGAACTGATCCGGTGGCTGCTGGGGGCGGGAAAGACGGTCTGGGTGGACACGAGCGGAAAGTCGCTCCAGGCCGCGCTGGGGATCGCGGGGCTGGGGATCAAGGTGAACGGGGCAGAAGCGGGGGAGATCGTGGGGCGTTCAGTGAAGAGCGTGCAGGAAGCGGCTGAAGCCGCGCGGGCACTGCTGGAACGGGGGCCACATTCGGTGGTGCTGACATTGGGAGCGGCAGGGGCGGTGATGGCGAACCGAGAGGGGGTCTGGGCGGTGCGGCCACCGACAATCAAGGCGATTGACCCGGTGGGCAGCGGGGATTCGTTCCTCGGTGGGTTGGTGGCAGGTTTGAGCCGAGGTGGATCAGCGGAAGAGGCGCTGCGAACCGGGGCGGCGGCAGGGGCGGCCAACGCGCTGATCCTGGGGGCGGGGTATTTTCACCGGAGCGACTTCGACGATCTGTTTGGGCGCTGCACGGTGGAGCGGGTGAGTGGTTGATGCAGATGAATACGGCAATCCGACGGTATTTTGAAGACCACGCGCCTGTTTGGGACGCGCGTATGCCTGCCCATTATGATGAAATGCTATTTGACTTCGCCCGTTCGTTTACCGACGAGTTCCGCGCTGCCGCCGCGATTGCAGAGATCGGAACAGGAACTGGGGCACTGATTCCGGTATTGAAGACTCTTGCACCGGATTCTCATCTGATATCGGCGGATTTTGCGTATGGGATGGTGAGCCAAGCACGGAAACGAGTCCCCGATACATGTTTGTTTCAGGCGGATGTCCACGACCTTCCGCTGGTTTCCAAGTGGGTCGATCTGGTGATCTGCCACAATAGTTTCCCGCATTTTGTGGATAAACCTCGCGCATTGCGTGAGATCAGGCGCGTGCTGCGCCCAGCGGGGAAGCTCATGATTCTGCACAATAATCCGCGTGAAGTGGTCAATGCCATTCACCAGCGGGCGGGCGCACCGATAGGGGGTGATCTGCTGCCGCAGGGCGATGCCATGCATGCGCTACTGACGGACAGCGGGTTTTCGGCAGTCCAGGTCGAAGACTCCTCGATCCGCTACGTGGCGCGAGGGACACGAGGATAAGCCTACAGGCGCGAGAGAAGCACCGATTGACCGTGCCGGGCGGCGCAGATGTGAGGTTCAGGAGCCAGCGGCGGGGTCAAGGCGGATAATCTGGGGCTGCTGAAGGTAGCGTTGGCGGATGGGAGCGGTCAGGTCGAACTGTTCCGGGGTGAGGAGCGACCAGAAGGACAGCGGCTCCATGACCTGCCCATTACCGACTTCAGCATAGCGGCGCAGCCAGGCGAAAAAGGCATCCGTGCCGATGGTAGCGCGGAGGGCGTCGAGCATCCGCACGCCGCGCAGGTACACGGCATTGATATAAGCGCGGCGAGACGGAAAGTCGTAGACGGTGCTATCAACGAAACCTTCGGGCGAGAAGCTATCGATGCGGAATTCCCACCACCAGCCCTTGAGGGCGGGATAGTATTCCTCGATGAAGACCAATTCGCTGTAGGTTGCCAGGGCTTCATCGAGCCAGGGATGGAGGGCTTGATCGCTGCCGACCTGGCTGTACCACCACTGGTGAGAGACCTCGTGGGCGGTGATGAGCGTCAGGTAGGAATCGGGGCCGCCGAAGCGCCGGAAGTATTCGCCGCCGACGAAGACGATACCGCTGAATTCCATGCCGTCGGGAAAGTCTCCTTGAACGATGACAAGGCGTTCGTAAGGGTAGGGGCCGAAGCGGTTGGCGAAGATCGCCAGACTGTTGGCGGCGGTATCCAGGGCGAAGGCCGCGGCATCGATTGGGCCGGCCTGAGTTTCAATGAGGGCATCGGGGAAGGTGTAGACCTCGACGAGCGGGCCGTCGGGAAGCTGGCGGGCGCTGAGGATGAAGCCTTCGCCGAGGCTCAAGCTGAAGTCGCGGGCCGCGGGCAGCACCCATCGCCAGTAGGTGTCTCCGTTTTCCAGCAGGGTTCCAGGGGCGGCAGCGACAAGTGTATCGGGAGCGTTCTGGATGGCGAGGTGGACATCCCAGTCGGCGATGCCGAGGGCCTCCTGTTCGCCGATGACGCTGGGTTCGTGGGTGATCCAGTCGTCATCCCGACGGAGAGCTATCGTGGGGAGCCAATGGCCGAGGTTCAACTGGCGATCACTGTAGCCGAGATAGCCCTGAAAACGCTGGACGCCGCGGTTGGCTATTGGCGGGATCGCCAGTTCAAAGGTGAGGGTCAGCCTGATTTGACAAGCAGGATCAAGAGGCTCCGGCAGGGTCAAGGTGAGACGCTGCCGAGCAAGGCTGGTTTGCAGCGGTTCGCCGGAGGTGGTCAGGGTGACTCCGGCCAGTTGGAATATGCCGGGATCGGTGTTGGGTTTGATGTTGAAGACCAGTTCGCTCAGGGCGGCGCTGTCCCGATTGATGTATTCGATGTGTTGGACGACCTGGACGCGGCGGGCAGGGTAGTCCAGCACGGCATTGATGGTGTAGCGCGTTGCGGGGGTGGCGGAATCGAGGCCGCAGACGATGGCGGCCGGGGTGGGGCTGGGCGTGGGCAGGGGCGTCTCGATGGGCTGAAGCTGGCGCTGGAGGGTGGGGACAGGGGTGGTGACGATCTGGGACGTGGGGGACGGCATGGGAGAGGCTTCGGCGCGGTCTCCCGGTGTGATGGTACAGGCGGTCAGGGACAGGGCGATGAGGAGGTTGGTGAGGGTTCGCAGGTTCATGCTGACATCTTACTGGCAGTTGGCGGAAAATCCAATGTGAAGACAGGGATCAGGGGTTAGGGATTTGGGATTGGGGAATACGAAAGACTCGTTATGAGCCTGGAGAGGCATGGGGCGGATTTCGGAATGGGTTTCAGTTGGACGCATCGCGTGGGGGAGTTCTGTGTTATCCTTAACGGGATTTGTTCACAGCCAGGAGGAGCCACTTGAAATCTGTATCGCAGCCATCACTTCAAAGCCAAATTCGCGGTCTGATCCGTCTGACCCGTTGGAAAGAATATGTTTCGTTCGTCATTCCGCTAACGATTCTGGGGTCGCTGCTGGCGGCACGTCCGCATGATATTCTGCTGGACTGGCGGCTGATCGCGGTGACGCTGGCGAACATCCTGGCGGTGGCGTATGCGTTCATGATTAACGATATCGAAGATGCGCCGGATGACGCGCGTGATCCTGACCGGGCGGCACGGAATCCGATCACGATGGGAGAAATCGGGATTCGGGTGGGTTATGCTGCCTGCCGATTGGTGGCGGTGGCGACGCTGGCGCTGTATGCCTGCGGCGGGTTCTGGGTGCTGGTGATAGGAGTGGCGACGCTGCTGCTTTCGCACCTGTATTCGTGGCGGCCGGTGCGGTTGAAGGCATGGCCGGTGACAGATGTGGTGTCACATTCGCTGATGCTGAGCGGTCTGCTGCTGCTGGCCGGGTATTTCATCTATCATAACCAGCCGGGGATCGTGTGGTTCGTGGCGGCGGGGGCGACGCTGTTCTCGGTGTACGGGCAGCTTTACAACCAGCTTCGGGATTACGACATGGACAAGGCGGCTGGGTTGTATAACACGGCGATTGTGCTGGGCGAAGAACACACGCGGCGGCTGATGTACCTGTCGATTGGGCTGGCGGCACTGTGTTTGCTGGCGGCGATTGGGCTGGGGGCGTTCCCGCTGTGGCTGGGGATCGTGCTGGTCATCAGCGTGATTATCAGCATGTTCATCAATCCGAAGACGGATATGCGCGGAACACAGACGGTGGAAATCAGCGGTACGCTCCAGGTGCAGGGGTTGGTGGTCATCAATCTGACGATCGCGGCGTGGCTGGTGTATGCGCTGTACCTGCAAGTGTTCTGATCTGAACGTTGAAATTGAACCGATGCGGCGCGGGCGAAAACAATCGCCCGCGTTTGTTTTCCCGCACAAGGCGGTCAATGTCAGATAGCGCGGGGTGCGCGGGTACAATATAATGATTAAGATCACCGGTTTTCTCCCTTCAATCTTGATGTTCATCAGGTCGGCAAGCGATGGTCAACAGCGTGAGCAAAAAGGCGAAGATTCTGATTGTGGACGACATTCCAGATACGGTCCAACTGCTGAAGGACTGGCTGGAAAGTCACGAGTATGACGCGCTGGGCGTCACCAGCAGCCTGATGGCGCTGGAAGTGGCCGAAACGGAAAAGCCCGATCTGATCCTGTTGGACATCATGATGCCCAAGATGGACGGGATGGAAACGTGCCGACGGCTGAAAGCCAATCCGAAGACGGCGGGCATCCCGGTGGTGATCGTCACGGCGAAGAATCCGAGCGATGCGCGGGCGGAAGGGATGATGGCCGGGGCGGTGGATTACATCACCAAGCCGGTCAACCTGAACGACCTGATCAAGCGGATCGATACGGCGCTTTCGACGACTTCGCAAGAGCCGGCGGATGTGCAGCGTTTGCTGGAAGAGGCGGCGCATTCGGCGCTGACGATTCTCTCGACGGAGATGGTGTGGCTGCTGGGGGTGGATAACAGCGACCAGACGCTCAAACACCGGGTCTTGGCGACGACGGGCGGGGCGCGGTTGGAGACAGAGTTTCTGCTGAAGGCGGCGGGGGGACAGTCGGTTCCGCGCTTCCCGATGCAGGATGAGACCAACCCGATCTGCTCGACGCTGACGACGCGGAAGATGATGGTGAATGTGCCGACGGACACCCTGAAAGGGAATCCTTCGACGCAGGCTTTGTTCCAGGCGGCGGAGCTGATCCGGCTGAATTACCTGACGATTGTGCCACTGACGGCAGCGGGGAAGACTCCGGGTGTGATGATCCTGGGGGAGCTACAGCTACGGGATATGGAATCTACCCGCGCCCGGCAAATCATGACGGCACTGGGGACGCAGGCGGCCATCGCGCTGGATTATTCGCGGCTGATTACCGATCTGACACAGCGCGAAATGGATATGCAGCGGGAGCAGAACTTCCGGCAGATGATCCTGGACACCATGAGCGATGGGCTGGTCGTGATCGACTCGAAAGGGACGGTCAAATATACCAACCGACGTTTGCTGCGGATGACGAATTATCCGCGCGGGTACTGGGAAGGGCGCTCGGTTGGGGAACTGTTCCACCCGGATGACCGGGTAGAGGTGATGGTGGGTTTGCTGCGCGAAGGCATCACGACGATGAAGTTCGAGCAGCGGGTGATCACACGGGATAACCGGGTGCTGCCGGTGTGGCTGACTCGATCCAGGGCGCAGTCAGATGACCTGAACAATCAGGTGATCGTGTTGAGCGACATGACCGAGCAGAAACGGCGCGAGGCCGATCTGGAGCGGCAGACGGCGCGGCTGGTGGCGCTGAACCAATCGTCGCACGCGATCACATCGAACTTGTCGCTGCACGAGACGCTGAACAACATCCTGAACGCAGCGCGGAACGTGGTGGAATCCCAGGGGGCGTCGCTGTTCCTCATCAACAAGGATAATCCCGAAGAACTGATGGTGGTGGCGGCAGTGGGAACGGGGGCGAGCATCATCCAGGGGCTGCGGGTTCCGTTGGGCGAAGGGGTGGCCGGATGGGTGGCGCGAGAGGCGCGGCCGCAGTTGGTCAGCGACATCGAGCGGGACCCGCGTTTCTACCGAGCGGTGGATGAACAGACGGGACTGAATACACAGTCACTGATCGCGGTTCCTCTCGTCAACGCGGATCAAGTGATCGGCGTGATCGAGGTGGTCAACAAGACGAATGACAGTCTGTTTGCCCAGGACGATGTGCATCTGTTGGAGAGCATGGCCGGAACGGCGGCGGTTTCGATTGTCAATGCGCGATTGTTCGATGAGACGCGGCGGCGGGTGAACGAACTCGGTACGCTGCTGAATGCCAGTGAAGCGGCGTCTTCGACGCTGCAATTCTCGCAGGTACTTGAATCCATCGCGCGGAATCTATCGGAAGGGTTGAATGCCTCGCGGTGCATCATCATGGCGTGGAACGCGGGTAAGAACCGGCTGGAGTCGCTGGCGGACATCTGCGACATGACCTGGGTGATGGAGAATGCGCCACGGAGACGGTTGGTCGATGAACCGCTGGCAAAGCAATCACTCACCAACAACAGGCCGATGACGGCTTCGCTGCTGAAGACCGATCTCTCCGACGATGAGCGGGAGGCATTGGCACGGACAGGGATGGTCAGTCTGCTGCTGCTGCCGGTTCCGCGCGACGGGGTGGTGATCGGACTGGTGAGTCTGTACAGCGTCAGTCCGCGGGCGATGTTCGGGCAGCGGGACGCGGTGGAAGCGTTCGCGGTGGTGGAAACCTGGGCACTGGGCGAGGCCATAAACCGGTTCGAGGAAGCCGAAGCGGAACAGCTCACCGATCTGGCGAGCCAACTGCTCAAGATCGGCGCGACGTGCTGGGTGACGATCCAGGCGTGGGAGAGCGACGCGGACGAGATGGTGCTGCTGCACGAGCAGGGTTTCGCGGAATGGACGAAACGACCGGGCACAACTCTGCTCATCGACAATTATCCAACGATGCAAGAGGTGATCCGGGATAAAGAATGGCGGATGGGATTGCTGGACGATTCACAAGCTGATCCCGCCGAAGAGAACTGGCTGGCGTATCACGGCGGGCGGGCCAGTCTGATGCTGCCCCTGCTGGAACGGGGGACACCCGCAGGGATCATCAAACTGGTCAGCCCGGAGGATCGACGGTTCGATGAGGATGAAATCCGGTTGGCGCAGGGCATCGCCAATGTGGTGAGCAGCGCCCTGGAGAACGCGCGGTTGTACCAATCGCTGGACAGCCGCGCACGGGCGCTGGAAGGGGCGTACCGGGAATTGCAGGAGGCAGACAAAGCCAAAGACGAGTTCATCCAGAATGTGTCGCACGAACTCCGCACACCGCTGATTTCGGTGCTGGGATATGCCAGCCTGCTGGGCGAGGGTGAGTTCGGGGCGGTGAACGATCAGCAGGTGGAGGCGTTGGGGATCATCAACCAGAAGGCGCAGAAGCTGGCCGATCTGGTAGAGGATATCGTTTCAGTCCAAGCACTGGAAACGCGCACCTACAACCGGCAGCCCGCGCATATGCTGGAGATCGTCCAAGAAGTGCTGCGGAAACATGGCAAACGGATTCAAGAGACCGGCGTGGAAATCAACCTGCGGGCGTCGCCGGAACTGCCGGCAGTGATGGTGGACGCCGGGAGCATGGCAGAAGCGTTCGACAAGCTGCTGGACAACGCGATCAAGTTCGGCAGCGAAGGCAAGACCATCGATGTGTTCGTCCAGGACACGAGCGGGCCGGTCATCCAGGTGGTGGTGCGGGATTACGGGATCGGCATCGATCCGTCGGAGCATCAGAAGATTTTCCGGCGGTTCTATCAGGTGGATGGGGGCACAGCACGGCGGTATCCTGGCACTGGGCTGGGACTGGCGATTGCCAAGACGATCATTGAAGGGCACGGCGGACGGGTTGGCGACAAGAGCGCGTTGAGCGAGGGGGCGACGTTCGTGTTCACCGTGCCGAAAGCGGCAGTTTCCGAGGCGTAAGGTTATGGGTCTCAACGATATACACGGCGTTCTGTTCAACATGCACATTCTGTACTCGCTGGCGCTGGGAATCTGGGCCGGGTTCATGGCGCTGCGGGGACAATCTATTTCGGGGAATTACTGGGGAGCGGTGGCGACGGGGGCGATCCTGGCGGGGGTGGTGCTGCTGGTCGCTGGGGTGCCGCTTGCGCTGTCGCAGCTTCTATCACTTGGCTGGGTATGGAGTCTGATCGTGCTCGTACTTGCGGCTCTGGTCGGCGCCCAGGTCGTGGCAATGCGCCTGCTGCAGTCGATGCGG
>JAEUQZ010000176.1:0-4503 GCA_016788965.1 Anaerolineae bacterium
GGCTCGCGAGCTGTATCTCAGCGGCACCGAAGGCCTGGATCTTGACGCTCTGCAGAGCCGCATTGAAGCCCTTGACGCATGGAACTGGGAACAACGGGTCGAGGAGACGCTGCGGCGCTACGATCTGGATCGGCCGGTGTGGCTGAACGAAAGCGGGGTTCCGGTCTGGGATGATTATCCCGGCCCAACCTGGGCAGCCAATGATCCAGCTTCACGGGAGTACCGGGCGACGCTGACCCAGCAAGCGGCATTTATCATTCAGAGTACCGTGCTGGCCTGGGCCGCGGGCGCGGATGTGGTTTTTTATCACCAGCTCTATGACGACTGCGGCAACCAGCCGGGTGGCTCGGACTTCGCGCCGCACAATGGGGAACGCTGCGCGGAGGGGGCAATCTGCGCGGGGGATGCGTTCGGGCTGTACCGCAATCTGCGGGGCGAAGCCTGTTTCAGCCAGCATCCTCTGCCGGGGACGCCGCGCCCAGCGGCTGCGGCTTATTACCGGATGGCTCAGGTGTTTGGCACTACCCCGTTCGACCAGCCAACGGTGGAAGGGCGGGATGGGGCGACGTTGGTGTCGTTCGAGCGGCCGTCCACCGGGGAACGGATCGTGGTGGTCTGGAACCGGACGCTGGAGCGCATCAATCTGAATGTCCCGGCGGCGGGTCGGAGCGCCCAGTTGTATTCCGCCGAGGAAGACTATTTGCTGACACCGACGGACGGGCAGTATACGCTGGGTTTGCTGCCGGCCACGCGGGATGATTTCCCCAACCTGCCTGAAGGCGAAGCAGCAGCTATCGGAGGGCCGCCGTTGATCCTGATCGAGCGGCGCGACCCGTCGCTAAATCCGCCTGTGGAGGCAACGCCGCTGGCGCTGACGCCGGGGGCGATCACAGCCACACAACTGCCCCGACCGACCACTGATCCGGCGGTGGACACGACTCCACCCACCACGTCGATGACTCCGCTGCCCATTATCAGCCCGACGACGTTCACAGTGTCGTGGGGCGGGCAGGATGACAGCGGGATCGACCGCTATTTGGTGTGGGTACGGGCGGACGAGGGCGAGTGGCAACCGTGGCTGGAGACGGCGGCCACCCAGGGGCAGTACACGGGCGAAACGGGCAAGTCGTATGCCTTCGCCGTGTGGGCGGTCGATCTGGCCGGGAACTGGTCGCTGAACACCGATCTCAGTCCGCAGGCTGTCACGACTGTCCAATAAGAGCCGCTCGATTTCCGGCGAGATGCTCTGCCGACTGCGACGCGCGTTGTGCTATGATACGGCGTAATACAGTCAGCCTAGTCCACGGAAATCGTTCCATGAAAATTGTCATGTTTTCGATCAACCCGTTGTTCGAGGGGCAGGTCATGGGTGGCGCGCCCAAGCACCTGCAGAACATTGCTATCCACATGGGCAAGCTCGGCCATGAGGTGGTGGTCGTCTGCACGCGGCGCAGCGCCGACCAGATGCCATTCCAATGGGGCGAGAACGTCGCAGTCAAGCCAGTGCTGCCGTTCAAGCAGCCGTTCCCGCAGCCTTACGCCACGCCCGCCTACAATCTGGCCGCGGCCGTCCAGCAGGTGGGGCAGGAGTTGGAGGCGGCCGACCGCTTCTATATGCACGATGGGGAGTTCTTGTTCCCGTATGCCTACCGGCATGTCCCGACGGTGACATCGCTGCGGGACAATGTGTATCCTGAAACGCTGCTGGGGGGCTTTCTGTTCCAGGGGCACAAGCTCATCCTGATTTCGGATTATGCCCGCCAATACTTCGAGCAGACGGTGGGACGGTTCTTCCCGGAACTGCCGCAGCGCATCCAGGTGGTGCGGAATGGGCTGGATTGGGACAAGTTCAAGCCGGTGCAGCCGCGGAATATCCTCGACATCATCCCGGTCAATCCAGCGCAGGACATGATCGTGCTGCATCCGCACCGCCCGGAAGAATCGAAAGGCATCCGCCAGACTATCGAGGTGGTGGATTACCTGGTCAACCGCTTCCGGCTGAAGCGGGTCAAGGCGCTGGTTCCGCGCTGGCTCGACCTGGACATCAGCGATGATCTGCGCGGGTTCTACAACAGCATCCGCACGGAAATCGCTACGCGCGGGCTGACGCAGCACTTCATCTTTCACAACTGGATTCCGCACGGACTGATGCCGGAATACTACAGCCTGGGACACGTCACGCTGGCGCTGGGCAATTATGTGGAATCCTTCGGGAATGCGGTGTACGAGTCGCTCGGCTCCGGGACGCCGACGGTGGTTTCGCGGGTGTCCTCGCACCGCGAACTGCTGCCGGAGTATCTGATCGACAAGGTGGACTTCGGCGATACGGGCGCGGCGGCGCAGATTGCCGCCGATATTCTGATCCACCGGCGGCGAACCTCGCCGGAGACAATGGCGTATCTGCATGAGCATTATTCGACGGCGCGGCAGTTGGATGGGTACGCGCAGGCGATCCTGAATGCCGCACCTATCGAAGAGCTGCGCTACCACTTCACGCCGATCACTGAAGCGACGCGCTTCAAGATGCCGATCTGGTGCTACCGCTCGCCTCGCGGAATTTACCATGACTTTCGGGGCGACTACCTGAGTTCAGATGGTCTGCTGCGGCTGACTGATTCGCACCCGGACGGATTTACCCAAGCGGATGCGGTCGGGATCAGCGTGGATGCTGAGACGGTGCTGGGGTGGTATCGGGATGGCTATTTGTATCCGGTGACATGAAAACCCAGAATACCACCACAGAGACACGGAGGACACAGAGGAATACAGAGGGGTAGACAAGAAAACAAACCGCAGAGTCCCTATGAAATGGCATCACACCCCAAGATGAAAATCCAATGCGAAATTGAACCGCAGAGAACGCAAAGGACGCAGAGATCATACGGAGAGTGTGGGGGAAACACAGAGGGGTGACGTTTCAGGCGAGGAAGCTACGGATCAGGTGGCGAATCTGAGTTTGGGCAGAGCGGATCGTGGGCAGGCGGCTGAGGCGGTAGGCTAACTGGAAGGGGCGGCGTAATCCGGGGGAAGGGGCGCGTTCGGCGAAACGGAGTTCACCCAGGCGGGCGTCCGCAATCTGGTTCAGCAGGGGGCGGAGGCTGTCGGCGATCTGGGTGGTCTGTGAGGGAAGTGGCGTGCTTTCAGGCAGAACTTCGCGGAGAGCAGCATCCCAGCCCTGACGCGCCCGTGCCCAGGTGAAATGTTCAGCCCGTGCGCGTCCGGCGGCGATGAGTTCCGCGCGGCGGGCGGGTAACTCGTCGCAGATCGCCCGCGCCCAATCAGCCGGTTCGTCGGACTGGACGAACAGGGCGGCATCGCCAACGACTTCCGGGATGGAGGTCAGCGGGGCACAGATCACCGGGCAGTCATTCCGCATGGCTTCGACCAGGGGCATCCCAAAACCTTCGTACCTCGATGTGAAGACCAGCGCCTCGGCTCGGCGATAGAGCGCATCCAGCCGCGCATCCTCCACGAAGCCGAGGTCATGCACCCGTCCTCGATCTGTTTCGCTCAGCACATCCATGAGCCGCGTGACTTGATCAGCGCTGCGGCCCCCACCCGTGAGGACGAGATGAAGATCGGGCTGCTGACGCCAGACGAGATGCATCGTCCGCAGGAGAAGATCGTGGCGCTTGTGGGGCCAGAGGTTGGCAGGATATAGGACATAGTGGGCAGGCAGATCATTCAGCGGAGGATGGGAGTCGTCTGCAGCGGTGGCATCACTGCCGAGGGGGACGACGCGCACCTGCTCCGGCTTCAAAGGGAGATGGTGCAGCAGGCGGCCGCGGGCATGTTCCGAGAGGGTGACGACGCGGCGGGCATGGATGAGCATGGCGTAGACGCCCTGGCGGTAGGCACGATCCGCTGGGGCGAACAGGTCGGGCATGTCGAGGGAGAGGGCATCCGGGATGCTGACAATGTGGGCGGCGCGGAGGGCGTGATCCGAGGTGAAGGGGTGCAGACCGAAGAGCGGGCTGACGATTAGGTCAGGTTGGCACAGGGACAGAATCCAACTGGGATTGGATCGCCCGATGTAGGGGATCACTATGGCAGGCTGGCTGATCCAATCCATGAAGGCTGGGGCGAAGGTCGCGTTGACGGCGAAGACCGTTCTAATGTCGGAACGTTCCAACAGAAGGCGGGAGACTTCGCGGGCGATGCGGCTCAGCCCGCCGACCTGGGGCGGATCGAGGTGCGCCAGGTTGACGAGGCAGGTGGGCATCAGACGAACTCGAAGTGATAGATCAGGTTGGCATTGCGGGGATCGATGCCCGTCTGGACGAAACCGGCCTGCTCGTAGAGGCGTTTGGCGACGGTGTTTTCAGGATGCACTTTGAGCATCAGGCGTTTGACCTGACGCAGGCGGCAAATGGTCTTGCTGAGGTCGAGCGACAGGCGGGCCAGGCCCAGGCCGGAATACGCCTGGGCGATAGTCACACCATAGGCGGGAACGTCGTAGCCCGCGTCCCAACCGCGCAGCATGAAGAATCCGGCCAGCGCGTC
>JAEUQZ010000176.1:4513-10194 GCA_016788965.1 Anaerolineae bacterium
AGCCCATGTAACAGTCGGGCCGGGCGGCGGTCAGCAGCCCGGTGATGGTGGCCGCATCAAAGGGGAAGGGGATGAAGTAGGCCATGTAGTCCACCGACTGCGCCTGGAGCATAGCCGCGAGGGCGGCTCCATCGGCGGCGGTCAGCGGACGTACAGTCAGTGTCTTCACCGAATTTTGACCTGCTGTTCGAGCGCCTGCCTGACGGCAGCGGCCACGCGCTTGACATCGGCGCGGGTCAGCTTGGCCGAGGACGGCAGGTTGACTCCGCGGCGTGCCATCTCGGTGCTGACCGGGTATTTCTCGTCGCCGGCGGCATCGTGATAGGGGGGCAGGACGTGCATGGGATAGAAGAAGGGACGGGTCTCGATCCCGGCGGCGTCCATCTGCTGCATGAAGTGGTCGCGGTCAACCGATTCCGGCACGAGGATCGAATAGAGCCAGTAGACATTGCGCGCCCATTCGGCCTGCACTGGGAGTGTCACGCCGCTGCCAGCCAGTTCCTCGTTGTACCAGGAGGCGACTTCGAGGCGGCGTTCAATGAACCAATCGACTCGTTCAAGCTGCGCCAGGGCGATGGCGGCCTGCACGTTGGTCATGCGATAGTTGTAGCCAATGATGGGGAACCAGTAGCGGCGCTTGGGGTCCATCCCCTGTCCCTTGAGGATGCGGATTTCCGCGGCCAGCCCCTCGTCATTGGTGGTGATGATGCCACCTTCGCCGCTGGTGATGATCTTGTTGCCGAAGAAGCTGAAGGTAGCCACATTGCCAATGCTGCCAATGCGCCGTCCCTTGTATTCCGCGCCGTGGGCTTCGGCAGCGTCTTCAACGACGCGCAGATTGTGTTCACGGGCGATTTCCAGGATCGGGTCCATTTCGGTGGGATGGCCGTAGATGTGGACGGGCATGATGGCTCTGGTGCGCGGGGTGATCTTGCGGCGCACATCGTCCGGGTCAAGCGTCCAGATGGTCGGATCGATGTCGGCCAGCACGGGACGGGCATTGCAGTACATGACGCTGTTGGCCGAGGCAATGTAGGTCAGGTCAGGAATGATGACCTCATCGTCGGGGCCGATGTCGAGCGCCAGCAGGGCGGCGTGGAGCGCGACTGTGCCATTGAAGACGGCGATGGCGTACTTCGCGCCGCAGAAGGCAGCGAACTGCTCCTCCAGCCCGGTGACGAATTTGCCGCTGCCGGAAATCCAGCCGGTGTCCAGGCACTCGTTGACATATTTCTTTTCGTTGCCCGTCAAAACAGGTTCCGCGACCGGGATGCGTTCCATGCAAAATCCTCATGAGAAAAGCAACGGGAATACACTCTGGGGGTAGGCACAGATCGCGTCTGCGCCCTCGTTTGTGATTTGATTATAGCGGTCGGGCTGGCGGGTGTCTACAGGCCATGCAGACAGGCGAGGCGTGTCATTCCGCAAAGGGCTTGACGCGCGGGAACAGGAAAATGGCCCAGCCAATCACCGCGAGGATTTCGAGGATGCGGCCGATCAGCACGACCTCGAACGATCCGGGAAGGAACCATGCGCCGAGGATGATCGTCAGGACGCCCGCGTTGAACAGGCCATAGGCGCTCCAGGCCAGACGCAGGCGGCCATATTTTGGCGGGTGGGTGAAGCGCGGCAGAATCCAGGCAGCGACGCCTAATGCCAACTGCACCAGCCAGCCAAAAAGCAGCATCTCGATGTGCACGGGAACCCAGCGCAGCGCCAGGACATCGAAGCGCGCGCCTTTGGCGGCCAGCATGTAGCTCCCCAGCGTGACGCCAGTTCCGAGGTAGAGCAGGGCGGTTCGGATGACCCACAAGCTGATGGTGGGCATCTCAGCGTTCCTTGACCCGCGTCCAGGTATTCAGCACAAAGCCCCAGACGGCGACCCATTGCAGCAGCGCCGAGACCACCAGCAGATGACCGGCAATCGATCCGGGTTCGGTGGCGTTCCAGGGTTCACCGATGACGCGCAGCAGCAGACCCGCGTTCAAGGTGAGGAACATCACCCAACCGAGCCGTTCACTGCCGCGCGGTTGACTCTTGGTGTTTTTGGGGAACATCCAATAGGCCACGCCGAAGATCAGTTGGGTGAGCCAGCCTACGACCAGCAGGTGGGTGTAAACGGGTTGGAAGGCGCTGATCCAGGAGGGGAGGTTGAAAACGAAACGGGCGGCGGTCAGCGCGGCCAACAGGAAGACGCTGACCAGATAGATCATGCCTGCTTTGATTAGATAGCGCGAGAGTGGCGGCATGAGTCGCTGACTCCTTGCTCAGGTCGTCGGGGTGAATTCGTGTCGCAGCAGGCCAAACTGCTTGATGCTGACGAAGCGGCCATGTTCCCAGCAGCTTTCGCGCCAGATGCCTTCAACGGTGAAGCCGCACTTGAGCAGCACGCGCTCCGAGGCGAGGTTGCCATCGGTGCAGTCGGCCTGAATGCGATGCAGATCGAGGTTCTGGAAACACCAACCAATGATGGCGCGGGCGGCTTCAGTGGCGTAGCCGTGTCCCCAGTGGGCTGGGCGGATGTGATAGCCGATGTCGATATGGCGGTCGGAACGATCCCACTGGTACGCGCCACACATGCCGATCAAGCGATCATTGCCGTGGAGCGTGATGCCCCAGTCGATGCCTTCCCGCTGTTGATAGTTGCCTGCCAGCCAGTCGATCATGCCGATGGCCTTTTCGGGCGTATCAACCGGGGGATTGTTCAGAAAACGCAGCACGGCTGGATCGCCGAAAACTGCCATCATCCCTTCGGCATCGGCATGGGTGATCTGGCGCAGACGGAGACGGTCGGTGAGGAGGATCGGGAAGCTAGAGAAGTCGAAACCGGGAGACAAGATGGCTATCTCTTGTCTGACAGTACCTCGCGGAACACATCCACGTAGCTCGCGCCGATTTGATCCCAGGTGGGGCGAACCGCAGTCCTATTCTGCTCCGCGAGGTCGCGGTAGTGATCGTAGTGGTCGAAGAGGGTTTCTACCGCGGTGACGAGGCTGTCAACCGAGTAGGGATCGAACCAGATGACCTGGCGGCTGCCGACATGTTCACGCATGACGGGAATATCCGAGCAGAGAACGGGAATACCAGCGATCATGGCTTCCTCGACCGGGTAGCTGCCGCCGCCTTCCGAGAGGCTGGGCATGACCAGTGCTTGGGCTTGCCCCACGAGGCCTTTGAGCTGCGCGTCGGTCACGTATCCAGGTGCGAACAGATCACGACCCGGCACTAATCCCAAACGTCGTGCCAGACCCATCAGGCGATCCTGCCGCCAGTAGCGGTTATCCTGGAGGCGATGGGACAGGCTTAGCGCTTCCAAGCCTTCACCGACGAGAACTAACGCTGTATCGTACTTTTTTTGAATGCGAGAAAAAGCGGTCAGGAGGATTTCATGATTTTTGTGGGCGTTGATGTTGGCTGGGTACAGCAGGTAGCGGCCGGGCAGATCGGATGGTGGCGGCGCGGGTTCGACAGTGGCGTCCAGCAGGATGTTGTGTGGGATGACCGGAAACTGCTCAGCCGAGAGACCGAAAAGGGCTTCCAGGCAGCGGGCTGTGTTGGCCGAGGAGACGACCGTCCGGGCACAGCCGTTCAGCCAGTGGCGCGAGCGATCCCATTCAAGCTGGGTGGCGGGACCGCCGAGAATCTCGGGGTATTCCAGCAGGGTTGTGTCCTGAAAGGTGCAGACGAGCGGACGGGAGAACCGATAGAACGGGACGGTGTGCGGCCAGAAGGCATACACGATATCGAAACCGTCTTCGAGGCGATCCATCAAGCCGCTGTGCAGCAGTCTGAAAGCTGTATGCCGTATCTGAGCGCGGACTGCACGAATGGGATTGGTGGCAGCCTGCCATGTGTCTTTTGCCAGCCAGCCAGAAGCCTGAGCGTTCGTGAGGGGATGGAGGGTGAGTTTGCCATTGAAGACGGTGGGTTTCACGCTTCCGACTGGTGCGGCCACTCCCACCTGCTCGATGTCAGGATGTTCAGCGATGGCCGGAGCCAGCCGTTCCAGAAGGCGCTTGCCGCCTCCAAGATTGATGAGCGGACTCCAGATCAAGACGCGCAACGTAACGGTTCCTTCGGTTAGGCCCATCGGGGCCTACGACATGCGGATAGCGACTCCGGCCCTTGCCGAGTAAGTCTCGCAGGTAAAGTAGTGGAAGTTAGGGTAGTGTTCTTGCAGGATGCGCCACACATCGACCAGATTCCGCATGTTGGGGGGTGCATCGGGACGTGGATGGATGCTCGTCGTGTATTCGTGGCCCAGTTCTTCGGTCAGTTCAATATCGTCGAAGACGAGCGCGCCGCCGACCCTGATGTGCGGGATGACATCGGTCAAGTCCCACCATGCGCCTAAGGCCGAGTGATCCCCATCCACGACGATGACGTCGAATTCTGGCGGGGGCTTTACATCCAGTTTCCCGGCGAAAAAGTCCGGCAGCGTGTCATGACTATTGCCGGAAATGAACTCGACATGCGGCGTTTTGCCTGGGCTGACGGCTTGCTGCATCTTTCCGCGGACGAATTCGGTGCTGCCCTGCGAGCCACTGTAGTCGGGGACCCACATGTCGAACGAGTATGCATGTACGTCAGGGTTAGCACGAAACGCCTGGGCGAGTGACCAACCCATCCGTGTTCCGATTTCCAGATAGGTTCTGGCCTGCAACACCTGACCTAGAATGTGAACTGATTTTCGAACATCCCAATAGGCCGTGTGTTCATCCAAGGCTTGCCGATAGATCGAAGTGAGAAAGTCCAGAACATGGTCTCCAGAGTCACGATACAGTTCAAGCAGAAGCGCTGCTACCGGTGCAAGCCAATTCGGTTCGGCCAATTGCTGACCAATGATTTTTACCATCTCATCAGGTGTCTGCCCCACTGCCGAGTTGGTGGCTGTGAGGGGGTGTTTGAAATAGTGTTCCAGCCAGAATATGTAGGTTTCCAGCCGGACCTTTTCCAGCTCCAATTTGTCAATTTCGCGGTGAAGTGACCACACTTTCTTGGCGGACTCCTCGCGTTCAGCCAACAAAGCCGCCAAGTGCTTCTGCAGGGATGCCAGCCGGTTGTAAGATGTGAGGTTCAAGCGGCGGAGTACACCCTCAAGGATAAATTCTTTCAGAGGATTGCCCGTATTGGTGGAGGGCATAGCCAGGTCGTCGGGGTTTAATTCCACTGGTTCCATAGAGGGAAGTCCTTCAGGTTCTTCTGGTTCATGCTGGATTATAGACAAGGGAGGGATACAAGCATAGATGCGGAGTGAGGGCTGGGCAAAATCTGGAGGCCATCATGAACTTATTGTAGTATTGTGAGGATGCCATTTTCTCATCTTCAATCCAGTTTCTCGGCATTACGGGTGATTCATGCCTAAACGACTTACAGTCTATGCTCCGATGGGGGCTTCGCAAGATATCGAAATGTTTGCCAAACCGGTCTCTGCCGCACTGGAGCGCATGGCCGCACGTTGGAAGATCACGATTGTTACCAGAGCATTGGCTGATAATACTCGGTGGCTGAACTCACGAGTCATTTCCTTGGAGACACAGGTCTCTCAGATGAACCTCCACGAAGCGCGTGTCGCTGACTTTCGCCAACTAGTGAGTCCGGGCTGCCCCCCATTTGATGTGCTGTTCCTGCCCTCGCCGTGGGGCAGCCTTCCGTCTGGGCTGATTGACCCGATTCCTGCG
>JAEUQZ010000177.1 GCA_016788965.1 Anaerolineae bacterium
TCAACGGTATTCCTCCCGCAGTCTACCCTATTTTCATTCCTTCGTGGTGTTGTTTTTCCACATGTTAAGCTCCTCTGGAAAGCCACTCGTGGTGAAGAGGCGAATCTGGAATTCTTCATCAGCCTCGACGGACAAGAAATTGCAACAGCCAAATCAATAAGCTGGGGACCAATCTTCGACGAAGCGGGTGATGTGATTTGGATCGAGAAAAAAGGACAGAACTCATCCGCTTCAAAGTGGGTGTATGAGTCTGGTCTCTTCACTTGCCCGGATCGGGATTAATAACTATTCGTGTCCTTAGTCACTTTCCAGGTCAGAGGAATCGACGTTTTTCATATAAGCACATAGAGATGAAAGGATTTTGGAGATGGAAAACCTACTCGGTTGGATCATTATCCTCGTCATCGCCACATTGATTGGGAGGCGCGGCGGAGACATCCTTAGCGGAAAAGGAAGATCATACTGGATCGGTTTTGCGCTCGGTTTCTTCTTCAGTTTGATAGGTCTTCTGGTCTGTTACCTTATTCCCGCAACGGCTGAAGTAAGGGAGCAGCGAGCGCGAATGCAGCGTTGAATCGGCTGGGATCATAACCCCAGCGCCCACTCGACGGCCGCCAGCGCGTGCAGGCGGGTGGTATCGTAGAGGGGGACGGCGGTGTGTTCCGGCTGCACCAGCAGCGTGATCTCGGTGCAGCCCAGGATGACCGCTTCCGCGCCGCGCCCGGCCAGATCGTCGATGATCCGCAGGTAGTGGCGGCGGGAGGCGTCGCGCACCTCCCCCAGGCATAGCTCCTGATAGATCACGTCATGGATGATGGCGCGGTCGGGCGCGTCCGGCGTCAGCACGCGCAGTCCAAAGCGCGCTTCCAGCCTGCCCCGGTAGAAATCCTGCTCCATCGTGAAGCGCGTGCCCAACAAGCCGACGGTCTGGCGGCCGTCGTTCAGGATGTGCTGGGCGGTGGCGTCAGCGATGTGCAGGATGGGAATCGGGACGACCGCCTCGACCTCCGGGACGAGGCGGTGCATCGTGTTGGTGCAGTTGACGATGCCCTCCGCCCCGCCCCGCTGGAGCGCCTGAGCCGCCGCGACCATCTGGCGGGCTGCCCCGGCCCAATCCCCGGCCATTTGCAGCGCCTCGATCTCGGCGAAATCGAACGACCACAGCAAACACCGCGCCGAGTGCAAACCGCCCAACCGCGCTTTCACGCCTTCATTGATGAGCCGGTAGTATTCCAGGGACGACTCCCAGCTCATGCCCCCCAACAGTCCGATAGTTTTCACGCCTGCAACCTACCGCTTGGGCTTGAAGGCATCCTGGATCATGTCGTTGGGGAAGTAGCTGCCCGCCTCGCCTTCGGTGGCGTAGCGATACAGCGCCGCCTGATAGATGCCCGTCAGCGTCGAGGCGATCAGGCCGACGACCAGCACGGCGATAATCAGCCCCAGCACCATCAGGATCGCCAGAGCGTCGCTGATGCTGGCCGCCACGCCGATGAGTACAACACCGAGGATGATGATGCCAACGGTCGCCAGTCCGAAGACCGCGCCCATGCCGAAGTTGGCGACCAACTGCTCGCCCCAGGTGCGCTTGAGCAGTTCGGCGCTCTTCTTGATGGCATCGACCGGGCCGATGTCCTCGACGACCAGCACGGGCACGACCAGGAAGGTCGCCACGCTCCAGGTGAAACCGATGATCGAGGAGATGATCTGCCCGATGATCCCGCCGCGTTCGGCAATCGCCCGCAGGATCATGCCGACGGTCGCCGAAATCAGGGCATAGCCGACGATGTGGCCGAAGTGCTGCTGGGCAATGCGGAAGCCGTCGGCCAGGGTCGGATCGCCGCCCTTGAGCCGGATCATGGCCGCGCCGACCAGGGCGGTATTGGCGAAGAAGGTGACGGTGTAGGTCACGACGTAGAAAAGAAAGGCCACGATCAGCGAGATGATGCCAGGCCCTTCCCGGCTGAACGAGTCGAAGAAGCCGGCGGCGAACATCGGAATGGCAAACGTAATCAGAACCAGGACGCTGCCGATGAAGGACACAATCGGGAAGACCACCAGTTCCTTATCGGCCTGGAGGACGGCCCAACTGGCCTTGACCAGTTCCCAACTGCGCTGCAATCTACCCATAGTCTCATTTCCTCCCACATGGTTTTATTGGCGCTCCAACCAGTCTACACCGGATTCGCCGCCCGTGAATAAGCTATCAGAACGAATTTGAGTCAGAAGCCGCTAGGTTTTGAGAGATTTCCTGTGCTACAGTGACGGCTTGATTGTGAAAAACAGCACAGGAGAGTCTCAACATGCGCGATGTGGCAGTCATTGGCATCGGGCAGACGGCCATCGGAGAACATTGGGATACGAGTCTGCGGGCACTGGGGGCACAGGCCCTCCGCAGCGCCGCCGGCGATGCCGGAATCGAAATGCCCGAAGCTCTGTTCGTCGCCAATATGCTGGCTCCCCGGCTGAGCAACCAGACCCACCTGGGGACGCTGCTGGCCGACCATGCCGGCTGGCGCGGCATCGAAGCCTCGACGGTGGAAGCGGCCTGCGCTTCCGGCGGCGTGGCCTTCCAGGTGGCGGTGCGCTCGGTCGCCAGCGGGATGATCGACGTGGCCGCCGTCTGCGGCGTCGAGAAGATGACCGACGAAACCACCTCGTCGATCACCACGGCGCTGGCGACGGCTTCGGATGCCGATTATGAGGGGGCACACGGGGCATCGTTCGTGGCGCTGAACGCGCTCATCATGCGGCGCTACATGTATGAGTACAAAATCCCGCACCCGGTATTCGGCTCGTTCAGCATCAACGCCCACAAGAACGCCGTCAACAACCCCAACGCCATGTTCCGCAAAGCCATCACCCAGGCCGTCTACGACCGCGCCCCGATGATCGCCGACCCCATCAACCTGTACGACAGCTCGCCGATCTGCGACGGGGCGGCGGCCATCATCCTGTGCCCGGTAGAGATGGCGCGGGAGTTGGGCAAGCCCATCATCCAGGTGCTTGCCAGCACCTCGGCCACGGATACGCTGGCGCTGGCCGACCGGGCCGATCCGCTGGCGCTGGACGCCGCCGTGCAGAGCGCCAAACGAGCCTACGACCGCAGCGGTCTGAAGCCGGCAAACATCGACCTGTTCGAGGTACACGATGCCTTCACCGTCATGGCCGCGCTCAGCCTGGAAGCGGCCGGGTTCGCCGAACGCGGAACCGCCCCCTACCGCGCTCAGGAAGGCGAGTACGCCCTGAACGGGCGGCTGCCGATCAGCACGATGGGCGGCTTGAAGGGACGCGGGCATCCCGTTGGGGCGACTGGGGTCTACGAACTGGCCGATCTGGTGACGCAGCTTCGCGGCGAGGCCGGAGCCAATCAGGTCGCCAAAGCCGAGATCGGCATGACGCAGAACATCGGCGGGACGGGCGCGACCGTGGTGACGCACATCCTCAGCCGCGTGGCATAACGTAACAGCCTGTTGAAAAAGAAAGCTGGTAGGTTAGAATCGGCTCGTATTGGCTTGTATCCGTCCTCGCACAGTGGAGGAACATCATGCCGCAGAAGAAACCTGACAACAGCCCGGTTTTTCAACTCAAAGTGACACTGAAGGGCAGCAAACCGCCGATTTGGCGGCGCATTCAAGTTCGAGGCAGCTCTACATTGGGTCACCTGCACGACATTCTCCAGGTTGTGATGGGCTGGACAGATTCACACATGCACCAATTCATCGTGCATAACCAGTATTATGGCGCCCCTGACCCGGAGTGGGATGAGGACATGAAGAGCGAGGAGCGCGTCACGGTAGGGCAGCTCGTCTCCGAGGCGAAAGACCGCTTTATCTATGAGTACGATTTTGGCGACGACTGGCTGCACGACATCGTGGTCGAGAAAGTCCTCGAACCAGAGCCGGGAATCAGCTATCCCCGCTGTCTCACGGGCAAACGCGCTTGTCCGCCAGAAGATATTGGCGGCATCTGGGGCTATGATGAGTTTCTGGAAGCCATTCGGGATGCCAGCCATCCAGAACATGAGACACTGACCGAGTGGATCGGGGGAGAGTTTGACCCGGAAGAATTCAACCTTACAGAGGTCAATGAGCAACTGGGACGCTGGTAGTGGGACAGCCCAGTGAACCTATCGGATGCAGCCCGCTCAAACGACAGGCCCCCTGTCGGGGCGCAGCCCCCTGCATAGCCCGAAGCACATCGACCTGTTCGAGGCGCATGACGCCTTCAACGTCATGGCGGCGCTCAGCCTGGAGGCGGCCGGGTTTGCTGAACGCGGAACCGCCCCCTACCGCGCCCAGGAGGGCGAGTACGCCCTGAACGGGCGGCTGCCGATCAGCACGATGGGCGGCCTGACGCAGAACATCGGCGGGACGGGCGCGACGGTGGTGACGCACATCCTCAGCCGGGTGGCCTGAACAGCTTCGGCCACTTCAGCCCCAGTCTCCGCTTGAATATGGGAATGCCCGGATGATCGGGGTCGGCCTGTTCCCACATTTGCAGCCACTGGCGCGCGCCATCGTGCTGGCCGCTGGCTTCCAGCACTTCGATCTGGGCGATGGCGAAAGCGGCGAATTCGGAAACATGAAATTGCTCGCGGCTCAGGATGGGCTTCAACCACTCCTGCGCCTGATCGATCTGCTTGTCTTCCGCACACAACCGCGCCATAGCGCAGCGGGCGAAGAGATAATCCGGATATTTCTCGACCAACGCCTCGAACCGACGGCGGGCTTCTGCTTTCTGCCCCATCACCTGGAGCAGGGCCGCCTCCTGGTTGAGAAACGCCGGTTCATCGGGCGCGAGTTCAAGGCCGCGGCGGGCCAAATCGAGCGCCTCTTGGTTTCGCACGGCGTGAATCGCGTCAATGCACTGCTCCAGGATATCCTGCGCTTTTTTCGACAGGTTGGTCGGTGACGGTTCGCCGGTGATTTCGTAGTTCATCAGCAGCAGATCACTCACCTCGCCGCTCTGAAGCATGGGGATTGTCTGGCCGCGCGCCAGCAGTCCCGCCTCCACAGCGATCTGCGACGCCTTGAAGCGGTCGCTGTCCGTTCCGAAAGGGCTGCGGAGATAATCGACCAGTTCCGGGATAGGCTGGTACTTCAGCATGCCCAGGGCCAACTGCCGGGCAACCGGATCACCCCGTTCTAGCAGGATGGGCAAACTGTGCCCCAGCGCCGGATGCGACTTCAGGAAATTGGTCATAACACGCTGCTCCGCGTTTTCTGAAGTAAGGCGAGCCGTCGCCGCCAGGAGTTCTTCGATCCATTCGACCGGAACCCAGTTATTGATCGGAAACGGCCACGCTCCGCTGCGTTCGCTGACATCTTCTTTCAAGTCATCCAGGTTGTCCTGGATCAGTTCCAGATCGGGGAAGTCCTTCAGGGCTTGTTTCCAGACTTTCTGAGCTTCCTTCACTTCACCCGTCCGCGCCAGACCGACCGCCAGCAAATGACGGGTCATGGGTGAGAGCATCTCCCAGCGCGCTTTGTCACTGCGGAGAGCGCGATAGAGCTGAACCAGCGCGGCATCATCGCCGAGGTAGCTGAGCGTTTCAATGAGCTTTTCAGTCATTTCAGTTTGGGAGAGGCTCTCCTGCTCCAACTGGGCGACGATGCGGCGGGCCTCGTCGCGCTGGCCGTAACGCGCCAGGAATTGAGCCAGGTTGCAGCGGCCGTGGAAGTTCGTGGGGAACTTCTCGACCGTCTCGCGCTGGATGCGGATGGCTTCTTCCAGATCGCCTTCCACAGCGTAGGTGGACGCCAGATTGTTACGGGGCGCGGGAACGTCCGGCATCTGCTTGATGGCCTGCAGACACCAGGCGCGGCCATCGCGGAAATAGCCCAGGCCGGTGAGGAGATTGCATTCATCGAGCAGGGCCAGGTGGGCCACAGGATGAGCCGTATTGATCGGGTCAGTGGCGCGAATCGCGTCCGCCACCCGTCCGTACTCTTCCTGAATCTCGCGCAGATCCTCGGCGAACTCGCCATCCGGCCAGCGCTTGAGGTACTGCTCCGTATAGTGCAGCGTTGCGAAGGGCGCGGCCATCGCGCCGGAAATGGTGGCGGCGTTGAACAAGGCCATCGGATCGTTGGGGATCAGCCGCGCCAGCTTCCACGAGCAGCGCCAGGCTTCGGCCACATCGCCAACTTCGCTGGCGGCGTCGGTCATCATCTGGAGGCCGGGCACAGAATCCGGATGGCGCTCCAGGAACAGACTGAGCATGTCGTAGGCGGTGTCAAAGTCCTTGTCGAGCATGTAGTCGGCGATCCGGCTCAACTGAGCGATGCCGATTGACGGACGCGGGCCTTTCTTCTTCTTCTTCACTTTGCGGGCCATCACTCACCTCCGCGCTGCAACGATCAACCATGCGCGTATTGTGACAGATCATGTCGCGGGCAGCAACCAGCGAAATCCGAGGTGTATTTCAGTTTGGGGGCAAGATTCATCGCTGGCGGACTACGATTCTCGTCTGGGTAGGAACGCCCTTCTGGGCGTCCGAAATCCGCCTTTTGACGGACTGGTCAGCCGACCGCATCCGTGCTATAGTGATACTAGTTCTGGCGAAGCCAAGCCTGGCGCGGCTTCCCCTGAACTCCCGTCCGCGCGAGTAAAGGCGAAGTCATGACCACCCGGAACAGCCTCCTGTAACCGAGTTCTTCGGATTACCCCGGTGCTGTTCGCGTCCCTGCGTGGGCGTTCGACCTCCTGCAAACGGCTGATGAAGCGCCGTCCGGTAATCCCCGGGCGGCGTTTTTGATTCACGCCGCGTCCCCTGCTCAACCTGTTGGATTGAACGTGGGGGTCAGCGACCGAGAGTCGTTCCGACCAGGAGGGGTGTGTATGGCATTGCTGACGATCACAAGACTGACGAAAACCTATGGACTTCAGACCGTGCTGAACGCCGTCTCGCTGGCGGTGAATGCCGGCGAGCGGCTGGGGCTGGTCGGAGCCAACGGCGTCGGCAAATCGACGCTGTTGAAGATCATCACCGGGCAGATCACCGCCGATGACGGCGCGGTCAGTGCAGCGCCCGGTGTGAGCCTGGGCTATCTGCCGCAGGTCTTCACTGGCTTCGATGACCAACCGCTGGCGCAGATGATCGAGGCATCGCTGGCCGAGGTGCGGGCGCTGGAAACGCAGATGCGCGATCTGGAAGCCGAGATGTCTCGGTGTTCCGGCGCGGAACTGGACGCCGTGGTCGCCGCTTACGGCGAGATCAGCGAGCAGTTCGAGCGGCGCGGCGGCTACGACTTGGATCACCGCGTCCAGGCGGTGCTGTCGGGGCTGGGCGTCGATCATCTGCCGAAGGAGCAGCCCTTCGGCACGCTCTCCGGCGGCGAACGGGCGCGGGTCGGATTGGCGCTGCTGCTGCTGCGCGCGCCGGATGTGCTGCTGCTGGATGAACCGACCAACCACCTCGATTTCACCGCGCTGGATTGGCTGGAACGCTATCTTTCGGTCTACAGCGGCGCGATTCTGGTCGTCTCCCATGACCGCGAATTCCTGAACCGCACGGTGACGGCCATCGTTGAAATCGATGAGCAGACCCGGCAGATCAAACGGTACTCCGGTGACTACGACACCTATCACCGCGCCAAAGTCCAGGAACGGCACAAGTGGGAAGCCGACTACGCCCGCCAGCAGGAAGAAATCGCCACGCTGCAACTGGAAGCCAGAGAAACCGCCCGCCGCAACAACAACTACCGGACGCATAGCGACGCGGACAAGTACATCCGCAACTTCAAGATCGCCCAGCATGATACGACCGTCTCGAAGCGGGTGCGCCTGGCCGAAGAGAAGCTCCGGCGCATCCTGGAGAATCCGATTCCGCCGCCGCCCGTGCCGCTGCGCTTCGATCCCCGCCTGAACCCGGAGGCGCTCCAGGCGCGGCTGCCGCTGGTGGCCTCCAACCTGACGCGCAGCTTCGATGGGCGGCGTGTGCTGGACGGCGTATCCTTCACCGTCGGGCTGAACAGCCGGATTCTGCTGGCCGGGCCAAACGGAACCGGGAAATCCACGCTGCTGAAAGTGCTGCTCGGCCTGGATCGCCCCGACGCGGGCGAAGTCATCCGCAACCCAGCCGCGCGGATCGGCTACCTCGACCAGCAGATGGGCGACTTCGGCAGCGCCCAGACGCTCTTCGAGGCTTTCGCCCAGGGGTTAGAGGGCAGCGCCCAGCAGTTCATCACCATGCTGATCCGCTCCGGGCTGTTCCGCTACGAGGATATGGAGAAACCGGTCAGCGGCCTGAGCAGCGGCCAGCGCCGCAAGCTCCAGATCGCCCGGCTGATCTTCGGGCGGGCCAACCTGCTGATCCTGGATGAGCCGACCAACGATGTCAGCTTCGATGTGCTGGAAGGGTTGGAAGCCGCCCTGCGGGACTTCCCCGGCCCGGTCATCGCCGCCTCGCATGACCGGCGCTTCATGCAGCACTTCGGCGGGGAAATCTGGACGCTCATCGATGGGCGGCTGGTGAAGTTCCTGGATGGCTACGAAGCCTACAGCGCGGCTCAGGCGGCGCTGGCAGTTGGCTGAACCTCGCCGAGGTTCCATCTGCTATCGAACGACCCGGTGGGCGCGGCACGCTGCGCCCACCTGCTCTCCGCGACGGTCATCGCCGCTATTCCAGCAGCACCGCCCCCTGTGTTACACTGTGCCCACGCATCGTCCAGCCCGCAAGGATCACCATGCCCGACCAGACTCCGCTCGGCAGCCCGCCGGTGCTGCTCCTCGCCGCGTTTTATGACGCCTTCCCCGATCAAAGCATCGAGTGGGTCATCCGCGCCCCTGGCCGTGACATGTGGATCGCCGCCGCCCGCTCCGGTGATGACCGCTTCACCATCGCCGCGCCAGCCCAGGACGGCCGCGTCAGCTTCAACCTGCAAAGCGCCAAGCTCAAGCAAACCGTCATGAAGCGTCCCCTCCCCCGCTGGGCGCGCTATCCCGCCGGAGTCACCCTGCTGCTCGCCCGTGACGGCCTGGATGTCGTCGGCCTCAACCTCGTCTTCATGGGCGACGAACCCCCCGGCCCGCGCTTCGATTACGCCGTCGGCATCTCCTTCGCCGCCCTCTGGCACGAACTCTACGATCTGGCCTTCACCATCGACCAGCTCATCGACATCGTGGATCGCGCCCGCCGCGAATACGTCGGCGAGTGAGACTCCGTCTGAATTCCTCTGTGTTCTCTGTGCCTTTGTGGTGGAATCTGCCTCTCAATCGAAATCCGTCGGCCATTCGGGATGCCGCGCGTGATCGAAGAAGTGCCGGAGCTGTGCCAGCGTCACCCGCCCGATGGAAAGCTCCAGCCCGTCTAACTCCGCCTCAGTGAACCAGCCGGTTTCTTCTGTCTCCACGTTCGGCGCCAGATTCTGCCGCTCATCCACCAGATCGCAGCGGAAGAACACCTTATAGGCGTGAAACGGATAGTACGGGTGCGGGTGCTTGTTGCGGTCATAGAACGCCAGCAGCTTGACCGCCTTCGCCTGATAACCCGCCTCCTCCAGGATTTCCCGCTCCGCCGCCACGCTCGGCGACTCGCCCACATCCGCCCAGCCCCCCGGCAGCGTCCAGCGCCCACCGTCCAGCTTCTCCCGCGCCAGCAGCATCCGCCCGTCGTGGATCACCACGCCGCGCACATCCACCTTCGGCGTCGTATAGCCCGCCTGCATCCCGAACCAGCCGCGCACCGTCTCCACCTCGGCATCGCTCTGCGCCGCCATCATCTCCGCCGCGATCTCTTGGATCGCCGCGAAGCGTTCCCGGTCGAATGCCTCTTGGGTGAAGTGCAGCCCCGTCTGGGCAATCGCCTGGAGCCGCTGCGCCCAATCCAACCACTGCGGAACCGTCATGCTATTCTCCCGTCTTTTTCTCTGTGTCCTCTGTGTCTCTGTGGTGGAATCTGCTTCTCAATACTCATCCAGCACCCACCGCAGCAGCGTATACCGCGCCGCCAGCCCGCCATAGTCCCCCCACTGCCGGAAAGCGGCCTCCACCTGCTCGGCGGCCATCCGCCCGGTTCCTCCGTTCAGGTAGCGGTTGGCCGCCGATTGCAGCGCCACGTCGTTGTGCGGAATCCACTGAGCATAGCCGAAGGCCCGCTCCAGCGTCACCGCCGCCGTCCAGTGCCCGATCCCTTTCAGCGCCACCAGCCGCGCATAGGCCTCCTCCGACGGCAGATCGCGCAGTCCT
>JAEUQZ010000178.1 GCA_016788965.1 Anaerolineae bacterium
GATCAGCGGCGTGCGGGCGAAATCGATGGTGACGCGGATTTTGTCGTCGGCCAGCGCCCAGAAGCGGTAGGTTCCGGCCACGAAGAACGGATCCGCGCCCCAGCGGACGCTGAAGTTATCGGCGACGATGCCGGGCGCGGGCGCGCCGTTGCCCCAATCGAAGCCGATGCCCGCCTCCTGCCGCTGGAGGTCCGGCGCAGGATACAGGATGGTGTTGTTGAAATACTCGGCGTTCCAGACGACGCCGGATTGGGCGGCGGCAGGAATGGCCGAGGCCGTCATCAGCGCCAGCGCGAACAGAATCAGGACTTTCAGGCGTAACATGATTGGCTGCTCCTGGGGGTCTCAGATAGGCTCAGACCCACACTCCCCGAATGTGATCTACCCTCATTATAGGCCGGAGTCGATCAGCAGTACGCCGACCGTCAGCCTGGCGGCGGATGCGCGTATGGGAAGCTGCGCCGGGATGCGCTAGGGTCAGGGGTTTTCACGCGCCCAGCAGGTAACGCAGCCCGACGAAGACCAGCAGAAACCCGTACAGCCGCTTGATCGTCCCGGAGGACATGCCCAGTGCGATCCGTGCCCCGGCAATCGATCCCAGCACCAGGCCCGCCGCGACCAGCGCGGCGGCGGCGATGTCGAGCATCCCTTCGTTGTAATAGGAGAGGACTGCGCCCAGACTGACCGGGGGCAGCAGCGCCGCCAGCGAGGTTCCCACGGCCTGCTTCTGGTCGAAATGGAGGAACTGCACCAGAGCGCTGACGATGATGACGCCGCCGCCGATGCCGAACATCCCGGCCAGCACGCCCGCCACAAAGCCGAGGATCAATAACTGCACCCAGGGGGGATTTGCCAGCACTTCCGGGGTGGGCTGGGCGAGACGTGTCCCGCGCCATTCCGCCCACCATTTGAGCGGTTCGATGAAGCGCCAGGCCATGTACAGCAGGAACAGGCCGTAGAGCCGTTCCAGCAGGGTTGTATCCAACGCCAGGGCGATCTGAGCGCCGATGATGGCTCCGCCGACCAGTCCGACGGCGATCCAGGCTGCGGTGGCGATCTTGAGCTTGCCGGCGCGGTAGTAGGTCAGCACGGCGAAGATGCTCACGGGCATGAGCAGCGCCGCCAGCGAGGTCCCGATGGCGGTTTTGAGCGCCAGGCCAAGCACGACGCTCAAGGCCGGGACGATGATGACACCCCCGCCGATGCCGAATAGTCCGGCTGCGACCCCGGCGACCAGGCCGACCAGCACCAATGGCAGCCAGAGATCAGGCATGGAGTTGCTCCCTTCGCGGTGGTACGGTGGTGGGGTGCATTTCAAGTTAGGGGCGCTCTGTTGTCGGACGCCAAGAATGGCGTCCCTACCCAGACGGTAATCGTAGGGACGGGCTTCTGCCCGTCCGCCACCGATGAATTTTGCCCCCAATCCGAAACACACCCACAGTGGTGGGCGGGATTGTGCCGCGCTGCGGGTGGGAGTGCAAGAGCCAGGGGGCAAAATTGGCCTCTTGACTCTCCACCCACTGGAGGGCGGACACTGTGGATGACGAAGGCCTTCGGAGACTGCGACCATGTTCAAGATAGGGGAGTTTGCCCGCATCAGCCGGGTCCCGGTGAAGACGCTGCGCTACTACGACGAGATCGGTCTGCTGACGCCGGCGGAGGTAGACCGCTTCACGGGATACCGCTACTACAGCGCCGACCAGTTGGCGCGGCTGAACCGCATCCTGACGTTCAAGGATTTGGGACTGTCGCTGGAACAGATCGCGCGGCTCCTGGATGAGGCGCTCACCGCCGAACAAATCCGGGGGATGCTGCGGCTGCGGCAGGCCGAGATCGCGCAGGAGGTGAATGAGGCTCAGGCGCGGTTGGCCCGGCTGGAAACCCGCATCCGTCAGATCGAACAGGAGGGACTCATGTCCGCTACACAAGTCACCTATAAGACCGTCGAACCGCTCACGATCCTCTCGATCCGTGAAGTTGTGCCGTCGGTGGAGCAGATGGGGCCGCGCATCAGCGCGGCGTTCGGCAGGCTGTACGGCTTCATCGGCCAGGCGCAGGCGCGGGTGGCCGGCGCGCCAATGGTGCTGTACCACGCCAATGAGCAGAGCGGCGGCTACGAATTCCACGAGGAGAACATCGACACCGAGACGGCCGCGGTCGTCGATCCACACAGCCTGCCCGTTGAAGTGCCCGCCGGGATCACCCGGCGCACGCTCGAACGCACAGGGGTGGCCTCGGCCATCCACCAGGGGAGTTACGACACCATCGAGCAGACCTACGCGGCCGTCGGCAAATGGATGGAAGGCAGCGGCTATCACATCTCCGGGCCGCCGCGCGAAATCTATCTGCGCGGGCCGGAAAGCGGCGTTCCAGCACAGGAGTATCTGACCGAGATTCAGTACCCGGTGGAACGGGTGAAGTAGGCGGTCGCTGAACGCAAAAGGGGCGGGTTCATCACCCGCCCCTTCATCCTCACCCCTCACCCCTCACCCCTCTCCATTGCATAGAGAGGGGAAGTGGACATCCGTCAGACTACTTGCGCCGCCGCGCCGCCAGCCAGTAGATCACCGCCAGCAGCAGCAGACCCAGCAAGCAGATCGCGCCGATGAGCAGCGGGCTTTGCGCCTGACCTGCGGCCGCCTGCGTCTCCGCCGTCAGCGGGATGGGCGTGAAGGTTGGGGCAAGGGTGGCCTGCTCGGTGGTTTCGGCAGTGGCTTCCGCCGTCTGTTCGGGGGTGGCGCTGGCCGGAACCGCCGTGGCTTCGACGGTCGCTTCAACCGTGGCTTCCGGCGTCGCTTCAGGCGTGGCCTCGGCCGTCGGTTCTTCCGTGACGGCTTCGGTCGCTTCGGGCGTAGCTTCGGTGGTCGGTTCGACATTCACCGCCACGACCTCCGTCGCCGTCGGCGGGACGGGTGTCGCGCTGGCCGGGATGCGTGTTGCGCTCGCTGGGATCGGTGTCGCGCTGGCGGGGATTGGCGTAGCGCTGGCCGGGATCGGCGTCGCGCTGGCGGGAATGGGCGTCGCACTCGCCGGGATGGGCGTGGCGCTCGCGGGGATCGGCGTCGCACTGGCCGGAACCGAGGTGTTGGTCGCTGGAGCGGGCACAGGCGTATTGCTGGCAACCACGGCGACTTCGACGGTCGGCTCGGTCGTGTTGGTGATGTTGACAGTCTCGACGGTTGGCCCCGGTGTGTTGGTCGGCGTGGCCTCCACCGGAACCGGTGTGGCGCTGGCCGTGGGCGTCGGCGGCGCAGGGGTCGCCGTCGGCGGGATGGGCGTATTGGTCGGAACGGGCGTCGGGGTCGGCAGCGCCACCGTGAAGGCGGTCTCCGCCGTGACCGATTGGCCGCCCGCGTTGGTGACTTCCACGCTCAGGATATGCGGGCCGTCGCCCAGCGCTTCCACATCCAGATCGAAGCTGAACGGCTCTTCGGTCTGGGTCAGCACTTCGGTTCCATCCAGGCGGTAGACCACGCTGGTGATCGGAGTCTGGACGCTGCTGGCCGCGACCTCGACGGTGCGGTTTTCGCTGAGCGTCTCGCCAACTTCCAGGTTGGCGAAAGCCACCGTGGGCGGCAGCGCCGCGATCTCGATGTCCTGGGTCAGCACCGTTTCCGTGCCGTAGACATCGCGGATGACGACTTCAATCGTGTTGGTTCCCGGCTGGAGCGCGGCTGGATCGATGGTGAAGGCCGTCTCCGCACGGTTGGCCGCGCTCGCCAGCACCGTGCCGTTCAACCGGGCGATGATGGTGCGGATGCCGCCCTGAGCGCGTCCGGTGACGATGCCGATTTCGACCGGCTCGGCGTAGGGCTGGGCCGGTTCAGCAGGCAGGACGACGGAGCCTTCCGGAGGCAGCGCGGCGACGGTGAACGGCGCATCGACGCTGGTCATGACGCCGCCCGCGTTGGTGACTTCGGCAGTCAGGGTGCGTTCGCCGGGAGCCAGTTGGTACGGGTCGAGCAGGATGCTGAACGGCCCCGGTACGGGGATATTGAGCGGTTCGCCATCGACCAGGAAGTTGGTTTGGATGGGCGGGGTCTGCCCGGTGACTTGCACCGAGACCTCGGTGGTTTCGCGCAGTTCGCCTTCGGGCAGGCCGGCAATCGTCACCTGCGAGGGCAGCGCGGCAATCTCGATGAACTCGGTGACGGTTCCGGTATCGCCGTTGCTGTCGGTGGCGGTGAAGGTCACGTCCACCGGGCCGGGCGGGAAGGCTACCGGGTCTACGACGGCGCTGTAAGGCGGCTCGGTGAAGGTCGCCATGCTGACACCGTTGACCAGCAGTTCGGCCTGGGCTACGCCGTCATCGGCGATGACCTCGGCGGTGATGATCGTCGGCTCACTGATGGCCGCGATGGGCAGATCAGGGATGGAGACAATCGGAATCAGCACCGGGGCGCGGACACTGGCGGAGACAGCCGCAATTTCTTCGCCACGGGTGGCGCGGAGGCCGAGTTGGTAGGTCGCGCCGTCGGGGGCGAGATCGGTCTCCAGCGTGATGATATACTGGCTGCGGAGCGTCCGCGCCAGCGTGTTGTAGATTTCGAGCAGTTCATCGGGGGTCGGCGATTCGCGGAATTGCGCGTTCGTCCCGCCGGAGAGTTCCTGCAAGTAGGTGCGGTCAAAGCCGAAGCCCAGCCCGACGGTGTAGACAGGCACGCCCTCGGCCAACGCCCGGCTCAGGGCTGCGCCGCGTTCACTGCTGCTGCGTCCGCCGAATTCGGCGCCATCGCTGAGGATGATGACTGCGCGGCGGGGTTCTGGCGACCGGGCGGCCGTATCGACCGCCAGCACGCCGGCGTCATACAACGCCGTCTGACCGCCGAAGCCGAGCGAGCTGATGGCATTGACCAGCACGGTCTTATCGGTGGTGTAATCCTGGATCAGGCGTTCAGTGCTGTCGAAGGTGACGATAGCTACCGGGTCGTTCGGGCCAATCGAATTCACGAAGCTGATGGCGGCTTCTTTGGCGCGTTCGATAGGGGTTCCAGCCATACTGCTGCTGGTATCGATTGCCAGCACGACCGAAAACGACAGGCTGTCGTCGGTGATATTCTCGACCCGGACGATCCGGGCGCGGTCTACCAATTCACCGAAGACCGAGAAGTTTTCCTCCGTCAGTCCCAGGACTGGCTGCCCGACGCGATCATAGACATTGGCGTTGACCACGACGCTCGGCAAACCGGTGGCGTTGACGCCGGTGACTTCCATTCGCAGCGGCGGCTGCGAATCTTGCAGCACCGCCAGCCCGACTGGAACCAACAATATAAGTCCGATAACGAACCAGAGAACCCGTTTCAAGGCTGACCCCCAGCGTGAGATGGATGACCGTAGTGTCCATTATGTGGCAGACAACATCGAATCAATCGTGACGCATTCACGCCACAATATACACAATCTTAACCGAAGCGGCTTTGTTATGCCATAACGAAGGGGATTACGCGGATTTTGGCAGGATGAAGCTACGAATGCCCGCGCCGCAGCAGCGCCGGGAGTTCGCCCGCCTGACGGTGATCCATCAGCAGCCCTTCATCCACCAGGACGGCATCCACATCCAGCGCCAGCGCCGCGCGAACCTCGTTCAGTGACTCCAACGCATCGGCCAGCATGACCCGCGTCGGCGGGGGGATCATCGCCCGCACTTCGCTGACCGGGATGGGATTGGCCTCGCCCGACCAGAAATGCCGCTGGCTGATGGCGATCACATAGGGGTTGATGCTCAGCGCATACTCGACCTCGTCGGGGGTCGAGACTTCAACGATGGCGGTCATGCGGTTGCGCTGGGTGGCGGAGACCAGTGCCCGCAGTTCGGCCTGCTTGAGCGCGGCCGAGCGCAGCAGCAGCGCCGAGGCTCCGGCGGCCCGCATCTCGACGACCTGATACTCGTCTACGATCACGTCCTGGCTGACGACGGGCACATCCACCTCGCTCGTCACCAGCACCAGATCATCCAGGCTGCCGCCGTGTACACGGTCGTCGGTGAACAGCGCCACGGCATCGACGCCAACAGTGGTCATCTTCGCCGCCGCGCCGGCCATGCTCAGGCTGCTCTCGCGCCGCCGAATCTGCCCGATGAGCAGCACGGGGGTAGTATCACGCGGGACGACGGCGTTGAGGACAGGCTGCGGCCGCTTCTGCATACTGGCGAGGGCGCGCACGGCTTCTATCGGGGTTTGCGAGCGCCGCTCGCTGACGTACTGGCGCTTTGCCGCGACGATCATTTCCAGTGGGGGGACGAGTTCTTTGGTGGGCATATCCCTATGCGCCTGAGTCCGCGCTCAGGCCCGTCAAGTACAACCAGGATCGACAATTCCATTCTAAGCGCATTTCTGCAAAAACGATTGCAAGGAAATCCAGACATCGGTTTGTTTCCGGTTTGTTACGCCGGGGATGGGCTGCCTGACTTGATCCCCAGGCGCTTGCCTGACCATGCTATACTGTGTTCAATCGTCATCCATCCACGGTGTGTGCAGTGATGGCCGAGCGAATCAAAACCCGGATTCCCGCCGCCGAGTTCCTGGAACTCCCCGAAAGCAATCTACCCCGCCAGCTTCTCGACGGAGAGATCATCGATATGGCTGCGCCCGAACTGACTCATCAGGACATCGTTCTCAATCTGGGCATCTTCTTTCGACGGGTCGAGAAGGCCAACGGCGGCAAAACCTATATCGCTCCGGTGGATGTCGTACTGGATGACTACAATGTGCCGCAGCCGGACGCGCTCTATCTGGTTCCCGGCAGCCGCTGCCAGCCACAGGGCAGCCGCCGACTGCAAGGCCCGCCCGACCTGATCGTCGAGGTGCTGTCGCCTGGCTCGCGCATCCTCGACCGCCGGGACAAGTTCCGGTTGTATCAACGCGCTCAGGTGCGCGAATACTGGATTGTCGATCCTGAAGAACGCCAGATCGAAGTCTGGCAGCACGATGGCGAACGCTATGCCCGGTTGGGGGATGTCTTCCTCCCCGGCGAGACCTTCACCTCGGCCATCGTTGGCGTGGTCTCAACCGACGCGCTCTTCAACGGCTGATACTCTCCCACAGTGAAATCGGTACTCTTGGATGAATCGCCCTAATCCTCGTATACTTGGCATACACGATTTTTCAGCACGCATCCATGAAAGGCCGCCTATGAACCGCACTGCCTCGACCCGGTTGGTTGCTTTCCTCCTGCTGCTGATCCTGCTGGTGAGTACCGCCCCGGTCGCTTTCGCCCAGACCGCTCCGGCTCTGGAGTCCTGCCCGTATGCCATCAAGCCGGGCATTCCCTTCGTCTGGCTGCGCCGCGATCCAGAGTCCATCGCCTTCGTTGCCCAGACGCTTTTCCCACCGCGCACCCGGCTGTATCCGGCGGGCAACACGCCAGAATGGGTCAAGTGGGATGGCGTGCAGTGGTGGATTTACGCCAGCCCGCTCCCGGCCAACAGCGGCGGCTACGGCTGGGTCGAACTCAATTCGCTGGAAGCGCGCTGCCAGGATGTGGTGCAGCCGCAGACGTGGCAGCGGGGCTATGTGGTGCGGGCCAAGAAGGGCGTTCCCTTCCTGTGGTTCCGGGCGGAGCCGCGCCCCGGCAGCACGCCGATCTTCACGGTTTTCCCCGGCACGGTGCTGAGCATCGTCCAGGGTGGCCCGGCGGATAACTTCAACCAGCTTTGGTGGCAGGTCAGCGATCCGCGCACCGGCACGGTCGGCTGGTTGGAAGAGAACACGCTCGAACTGGTTTCGACTCGCCCGCTGGATAATGCTGTCCCGCCGAGCGAATGGCAGGTTGGCTACGTGGTCAAGGTCAAGGCCGGGCTGCCGTTTAGCTGGCTGCGGACTTCGGCCAGTTCGGTCGCGCCATCGGCGTTCACCGCCGGGCCGAATCAGACGCTCGTGCTGATGGAAGGGCCGCGCAGCGACGGCACGCAGAACTGGTGGCGGGTGCGTCTGCCCAATTCGCCGACAGGCGGCTGGGTCGAGCAGAATTCGCTGGACTTCGTGCGCCCGTTTACGCTGCCCCAGGAACGTTAGGCCAAATCCTTGCGCCATTCCGCCATCGGCGGTATTCTGGAATAGAACACAATTTCTAATTCAGGAGGCCGCCGATGGACGCGCAGGTGTTTCAAACGCTGTTCGAGTACAACCAGTGGGCTAACCGGCGCGTCTGGGCCTGCGTCGAGCAGCTCAGCGAGGCGCAGTTCAACCAGCCGAACGACTATTCGATTGGCTCCATCCACATCCAGGTCGCCCACACCATGGGCGTGGAATACTGGTGGTTCCAGTTCATCCGCACCGGGGAACTGCGCTTCGTCCGCGAAGAGGACTGCGAGACGCGCCCGGCCATCCGCGCCAAGTGGGATGAAACCGAGCAGCTTATCCGCGATACGCTGGCCGAACTGACCCCCGCGGGGCTGATGCGCGAGATCAAACCGGAATTCTGGGAGCCGGAGAAGCCGCCGCTGAAGGTCTACGAGGCGCTCTTCCAGGTGGCGATCCACAGCACCGACCACCGCGCCCAGACATTGGCCGCGCTGCATCGCGTTGGCGGCCCGACCACACCCCAGGACGTGCTGTTCTTCGCCTTCGACCGGGCAAGGGTTCCCTGGAAGAACGAGTGAAGGGATTGGGGGTTAGGGAGGACAGAAGATTGGCGAAAAAAGGGCGCATCATCTACGATGCGCCCTTTGATTGATTGCGGTTATTCGGCTTCGCGGACGAGGACTTCGTAGCTGCCTGTGGTCTGTCCGGTCTGCTCGCCATCGCGGAAGACGACGATGCGGTAGTCGCCATCACCGGGCAGGGTCGCGCCCTGAATCCGCACGATGTCGAGGCTCTGATCCGGCCAGGCTTCGGTGAGGACCTGCCCGTTGCTGTCCTGAAGCTGGACGCGGGGGATCAGGGTTCCTTCGGTGCGGCGCACCACGATGTCGATGCGATCATCCTGCTTGCCCGTGAAGGCCCAGGTATCCCGCCAGCGTTCGCCCGTGATGATCTCGCTGGTGGCTGTGCCCAATTCCAGCGTGCCGCTCAGATCGGCCAGTGCCGGGCTGTCCACGCCCGATCCCATCAGATCGACGCGCAGCGTGTAGTCGCCCGTGGTGTAGCCGGTCTTGTCCCCATAACGGCTGACGCGCACAGTATACGTCCCTGCCCCCTGGAGCGTCACGCGGTCGATGCCGGCGCTGTCCCCGGTTCCAGAGGTGTAGCCGCGCGAGAGTTCCTGACCGCTGCCGCCCAGCAGGAAGATCTGCGGCTGGAGGTTCCCCGCTTTCCGCGTGGCCGTGATGGTGATGGTATCGCCGGCCTGGGTGGTCAGCGTCCAGTCCTCGTACCAGCGGGCGCTGATCGAGCCGCTCAGGTCAGTGTCGTAGGCGATCTCCCCAGCCGATTGGGCCAGCAGCGGGCTGTCTTCTCCGGCAGCAGCCAGTGTCACCTCGAGTTCATAGCCGCCCACGCTGTCGCCATTGAAGCGGTTGACGCGGGTGACAGCCACGGTGTAGGTTCCCGCGCCGGGGAGTTCAACATTATCCGAGGTGGCGGTCTCGCCTGTGCGGTAGTCATTGTAGGCGGTGTAGACGGCAGTTCCATTGGCGTCGAGGACTTCGACCTCCGGGAACAGCGATTCGCTGGTGCGCCGGGCTTCGACGCGGATGACATCGCCCGCGTTGGCTGTGAAGGTGTAGCGCTGATACCAGTGCGCCCCGGTGATCTCGCCCGTCACTGGAGTGCCGAGGGTGATTTCACCGATGGGGGTGATGTTGTTGGGGTTGTCGTCGGCGGTTGCGCGCGGCGTGACCGTCAGGCGGTACGTGCCCGTGCTGACGCCCGTGCCGCCATCGCGGCGCTGCACCAGCACCTTGAAGGTTCCGCCGCCGGGCAGGGTGTAGTTTTCGATTTCGGAATTGGCGGCGGTCTGATCCGCGCCGTAGCCGCTGGTCAACTGCTGATCGTTGCTATCGAGGATGACCAGTTCGGGGATCAGGTTGCCGCCCGTGCGCTCGACCCGCACGTCCAGGCGGTCGGCGGAGGCGGTCTCCATCGTCCAGACCTCGGAAAAGGCCGCGTTGGTGATTTCGCCCTCGACGGGCGCGGTATAAGTCAGCGTCTTGGCATCCTGCGCCAGCGCCACCGAGAGCGAGAAGCTTGCGATCACGATGAGGCTGA
>JAEUQZ010000179.1 GCA_016788965.1 Anaerolineae bacterium
AGTTGGAGATCGACCGGGGCGAGCGCGTCATCGTCGGCGTCAACCGCTATGCCGACGTTGCCAAACCTGCCATTCCCATCCTCCAGATGGATCCGCAGGGTCATGAGCGCCAGATCGCCCGGCTCAACCGCCTGCGCCTGGAGCGCGATAACGAGCGCGTCGCCGAAAGCCTCCGCGCCCTGGCCGCCGCCTGCGCCGGGACCGAGAACACCATGCCCTATCTGATCGATGCCGCCCGCGCCTACGCCACCCTCGGTGAAATCACCGACGTGATGCGCCAGACCTTCGGCATCTATCACGAACCGGTTCACATCTGAGGCGGCCATGCTCAGCACGCGCGTGGACGATGAGGTCGAGATCTTCCTGCTCCTGCCGCACCATGCCCCGGCTTTCTTCGCGCTCCTGGAAGCCAACCGCCTCTATTGGAGCGAGTGGCTCGGATGGGTTCCGCGCGTCACCACCCCGGATAACGTCAGCGACTTCATCCAGCGCGGCCTGAACGAACTGGCCGAAGGAACCGCCATCCGTTTTGGCATTCGCTACCAGGGCGAGCTTGCGGGACGGATTTTCTACAGTTATATTGACGAAGCTGCCCGGCGGCTGGAAATCGGCTACCAGATCGGGCAGGCGTATGTCGGCAAAGGCATCACTACCCGCGCCGTCAGGCAGTTGGTAGAGGACGCCTTCGTCGAGATGAACATGAACAAAGTCGAGATTCTCTGCGCCACCGAGAACACGCGCAGTCGCGCCGTCGCGGAACGCCTCGGCTTCCAGCAGGAAGGCATCCTGCGCCACTCGGAGCAGATCAACAATCGTTATCTCGATCTCGTGGTCTATGGCATGTTGGCCGCCGAATGGCTGGCCCACCACACCAGGTAAAGGGCAAATCGACACATGGAACGCTGGGAATACCTCACCAAGTTTGTCCGCGCGGATTCCAAAGCCACTGGAGTCAAAGAGTTCTTCAACCAGTACCGCCCCAACTGGAAGAACCCGCCGCCCTACGCTCCCGAAGCCATGATGCCCGAACTGGACGACCTCGGCGCGCAGGGCTGGGAACTCGTCCACATGGAACCGGTCGCCCGCGTCGGCAGCAAGGGCGATGTGCTGTTCTCCGGCGCAAGTAACGAATGGAGCAATACCTATTTCTGCGTCTTCAAGCGCCGCAAACCCGCCGTCTAAAACGCGATCATGACGCAATCCCCTCCCCAGGTCGCCCTCATCACGGGCGCATCCAGCGGCATCGGCTATGCGACCGCCCTGGCCTTCGCCCGCCAGGGAACCCATGTCGCCGCCATCGCCCGCCGCGCGGATCGTCTGGCCGAACTCGAACGCGCCGTGAACGCCCTGCCTCCCGGTCACGGCGACCTGCTCCCTCTCGCCGCCGATGTCACCCGCCCGGATGAGCTTCACCGCGCCGTCCAGCAAACCCTTGAACGCTTCGGGCGGCTCGATATTGTTGTCGCCAACGCGGGCATTGGGCATCGCGGCAGCATCGCTGATGCCGACTGGAGCGACCTGGAAACCCTGCTCCGCACCAACATCGATGGCGTGCTGCATACCATCCGCGCCGCCGTCCCCGCCATGCGGCCGACCGGCGGCGGTCACATCGTCATCGTCTCCTCGGTCGCCTTCAACCTGACCGCGCCCTACGCCGCCGCTTATTCCGCCAGCAAAGCCTTCGTCAGCAGCCTGGCACGCTCCATGCGCCTCGAACTCGAAGCCGACCACATCGCCGTCACCGATGTGCTGGTCGGCCGCACCCATACCGAATTCAACGAGCGACGCCTCGGCGCGGGCAAACGTACCGGCCAGGGCGTCCCCACCATGTCCCCCGACCGCGTGGCCGAGGGCATCCTCGATGCCGTGCGCCACCGCCGCAGCGTGATCGTCCTGCGCTTCTTCGACCGCCTCATTGTCTGGGCCAACAGCCTCTTCCCCGGCATCATGGGCAGACTGGCGCGGCGCCAGTATCAGTGAGTAGAATCAGATTGTTGAATTGAATCGAAGGGCAAACGGCAGAGACGTGCCCCGGCGCGTCCGAACCCGCATCGCACCATGAAAAAACCACCGAACCCATTCGCTGTCATGAGCTTCGTGGCCGTCATCATCGCCTTTTTCTTCATGGCGGCGGCCCTGCTCGATGAAGTCACCTTCCTATCCGTCCGCAGCGCGGTGCTGGCGGCAGCCTGGATGCTGGTCGCCCTGTGGTGTCAGCGCGAAGCCCGCTGAGTCCTGCCCATCTAGATGTTGTCTGAAGAAACCATGTCGGATCAAAACTTCGTCCATCTCCACGTCCATACCGAATACTCGCTGCTCGACGGCCTCAGCCGCATCGACGGCCTCGTAGACCGCGCCAAATCTCTGGGCATGCCTGCCCTGGCGATCACCGATCACGGCGCGATGTTCGGCGTCATCGATTTCTACCGCGCCTGCAAATCTGCCGGGATCAAGCCCATCATCGGCGTGGAGGCTTACCTCGCCCGCCGCTCGATGCAGGATCGGGACCCCAAACTGGATAAGCGCCCCTACCACATGCTCCTGCTGGCGCAGAACGAAACCGGCTACCGGAACCTGCTCAAGATCGCCAGCGCCGCCCAACTGGACGGCTACTACTACCGCCCGCGCATCGACCGCGAATTCCTCGCCCAGCACAGCGCCGGACTGATCGCCACCAGCGGCTGTCTGGCCGCGCAGATTCCCTCGCTCATCATGGAAGGGAACGACGACGAAGCCAGAGAACTCATCGGTTGGTATCAGGATGTCTTTGGCCGCGACAACTTCTACCTGGAGCTTCAGCAGCACGACATCCCCGAACTGGAAACCCTCAACCGCTGGCTGCTGGATTACAGCCGCACCAACCATACCAACGTCCCTCTCCTCGCCACCAACGATGTCCACTACGTCAACCGCAGCGACTACGACCCGCACGATACCCTGCTCTGCATCCAGACCGGCACGCTCAAGAGCGACTCCAACCGCCTCCGTATGTCGGATGCCAGCTACTACCTGACCACCGCCCAGGAGATGTGGGGCTTCTTCGGCGAGGCGGCCCCACAGGCCTTGAGCAACACGCTCAAGGTCGCCGACATGTGCGACCTCAACCTGGATGACAAAGAGTATCACCTGCCCGTTTTCCCCGTGCCGGAAGGCCACGACTCGACCAGCTACCTGCACTACCTCTGCGAGAAAGGCCTGCGCTGGCGCTTCGGCGCGCGCGCCGATGATCCCGAACTCGGCGACCGCCTCAACCGCGAACTCGGCATCATCGGCGATATGGGCTTCAACACCTACTTCCTGATCGTCTGGGACCTGTGCCAGTTCGCCCGCCACGCCGATATCTGGTGGAATGTGCGCGGCTCCGGCGCGGGCAGTCTGGCCGCGTACTGCCTCGGCATCACCAACATCGACCCGATCCAGAACAACCTGCTCTTCGAGCGCTTCCTGAACCCCGGCCGCGTCTCCATGCCCGATATCGACATGGACTTCCCCGACGACCGCCGCGAGGACATGATTAACTACACCGCTCGCAAATACGGCGAAGATAAGGTCGCCGCCATCATCACCTTCGGGACGCTGGGCGCGAAGGCCGCCGTCCGCGATGTGGGCCGGGCGCTGGCCGTCCCGCTGGAGATCGTCAATCAGGCCGCCCGCCTCATCCCCACCGAACCCAAGCCCAAGCCCATCATGAAGTACGTCGAGGACAATCCCGAACTTCAGCAGTTGTACCAGTCCAGCACCGAAATCCGGCAGATCGTCGATACCGCCGTCCACCTTCAGGGCGTCAACCGCCACGCCTCGACCCACGCCGCCGGTGTCATCGTCGCCGATAAACCACTCGTCGAATACATCCCGCTGCATCGCCCCACCAAAGTCGAAAAAGAAGATGACGGCGATAGCGGTGAAAATCCCCTCAAGGCCGTCACCCAGTTCCCCATGGAAACCTGCGAATCCATCGGCCTGCTCAAGATCGACTTCCTCGGCCTCTCCACCCTGACCATCATGCGGAAAGCCTGCGACCTCATCCAGCAGCACCACGCCATCCGCTACACGATGGACAACATCCCCTACCGTCCCAGCGGCGACCCGCGCCAGGACAAGATGCTGGCCGAGACCTTCGTCACCATCGGGCGCGGCGAAACCGTCGGCGTCTTCCAGGTCGAAAGTACCGGGATGCAGCAGATGCTCCGCGACATGCGCCCCACCCGCTTCGAGCATATCGTCGCCGCCGTCTCGCTCTACCGCCCCGGCCCAATGGACTTCATCCCACTCTACAACCGCCGTCTGCGCGGCGACGAACCCATCCAGTATCGCCACCCGACCCTGGAAGCCATCCTCGAAGAGACCATGGGCATCCTGGTCTACCAGGAACAGATCATGCAGGTCGCCGGAGAACTCTTCGGCTACGAACTCGGCGAAGCCGACCTCATGCGCCGCGCCGTCTCCAAGAAGAAAGAAAAAGACCTCAAGCTGCACCGCGACATCTTCCTGGAGCGCGGCCAGCAGCGCGGCCTCCCCCCGGACATCATCAACACCATCTTCGACGACATCGAATTCTTCGCCAATTACGGCTTCAATAAATGCGTCACCTATGACACCGAAATCGTCGATGCCGATAGCGGTCGTCTGGTGAAGATCGGCGAACTGGCCGATGGCCTTGTCCAGATTGAGCGCACCCTCACCTGCGATCTGGACACGCTCCGGCTGAAGCCGGGACGGATCACGGCGGTCATGGCAAACGGGGTCAAACCCGTCTACCGCCTCCGCACCCAGCTTGGCCGCGAGATCGAAGCCACCGCCAACCATCCCTTCTACACCTTCGACGGCTGGCGCTTGTTGGGTGAACTGCGCCTCGGCCAATCCATCGCCATCGCCCAGCACCCCGCCTTCACCGCCAGCCAATCATCCGTCTCCGTAGGGACGGGCTTCTGCCCGTCCGCTGTTCCCTTTGGCGAACCGGCGTCGCAATACACGCCCGCTCTGCGCCAATCACCTTCCCTCGTAGGGACGCGCAACGGCGCGTCCGTGGTCGCGGATATTGCCAACGACATCTACTGGGACACCATCACCGCCATCGACTATATCGGCGAACATCCCACTTATGACCTGACCATCGAGGGCACGCACAACTTCATCGCCAACGATATCCTCGTCCATAACTCCCACGCCGCCGACTACGCCGTCATCACCGTCCAGACGGCCTTTCTCAAAACCCACTACCCCGCCGAATACATGACGGCTATGCTCTCCGTCCACCGCGACGACATCGCCAAGATCACCCACTTCCTCGGTGAATGCCGCCGCCTGGGCATCCCTGTCCTCCCGCCGGATGTCAACCACAGCGCCCTCGACTTCGACATCCAGACCCAGCCCGGCGGAAAACGCGGCATCCGCTTCGGCCTCGTCGCCATCAAGAACGTCGGGGAAGCCGCTGTAGAGCCTATCATTGCGGCGCGTCTGGCGGGCGGCCCCTTCGCCGATCTGGAAGAGTTCTGCCGCCGCGTCGATCTGCGTCAGGTGCAGAAGCGCACCCTGGAAAGCCTCGTCAAAGTCGGCGCATTGGATGCCTTCGGCCCCCGCTGGCAGTTGGCCGAAAACGTCGTCCTGGATCGCATCATCAACTATAGCGCCGACCACCATCGCGCCGTCGAAATCGGCCAACTGAGCATGTTCGGCGGCATGAGCGAAGCCGCCGACCGCATCATCCTGCCGGATATTCCCCAACCGGCCGATCGCCAGGTGTTGACCTGGGAGAAAGAACTTCTCGGCCTGTATGTCAGCGGTCGCCCCGTCGATAAAGTCCGCGCTGAACTCGCCCGTGCCGGCAATACCCATGAACTGGCCGTCATCAAATCGCCCGACTCCGGCATGAACGGCAAGCCCGTCGCTGTCGCCGCCGAGATCGTCAGCGTCCGCAAGCTCGTCACCAAAAACGGCCAGATGATGGGCGTGCTGCATGTCGAGGACTGGCATCCCTCTGCCGAAAGCATCGACGTGGTGCTGTTCCCGCGCACCTGGGAGAAGTTCGGCGACCAGTGCGAAGAAGGCGCGGTCATCATGATCGGCGGCAAGGTCGATCTCTCCCGTGGCGATCCGCAGATCATCTGCGAAACCGTCACCCAGAACCTTAATCTGGTTGTCCCTGATGAGGAGCCGCCCTATGCCAGCAGCAGCGCCGAGCCGCCGCCCTGGTTGACCAATGAACCGCCCTACGACGAAGAGTTGGGCGAACTCCCGCCGCCAGCCCCGGAGCCGGAACCCGAACCCGTCGCCGTGGTCGCCCCAGCCACCCAGGGCGCGGCGGCCGTCCCCACCCCCTCGCTGGAGCCGCAGCTTCCTGCCCGTTCCGCACCCATCCCGGCCGCCAACTGGATGGACGCGCCCGACACCGAACCCCTCGATGGCGACGACCTGCTGCCCATCGAGCGGCCTCCGCCCCCCGAACGCTGGATGATGATCTACTTCCGCCGCTCGGATGACCCGGAGAAAGACCGCCGCCGTTTGCGTCGGCTGCACGGCCTTCTGCAAACCTATCCAGGCCGGGATCGCTTCAGCATCGTCGTCGAAGGCGGCGACTCCGACTACAAGATGGAATTTCCCAACGACACCACCGACTGCTGCGATGCCCTCATCGCTGATCTGGTCAGCATCGTCGGGGAACGCCACAACATCGAGGTCTTCGACCGCCCGGACGCGCTGTAATTTTTTGCGGCTTTCGGCTACAATACCCGCGTTAATCGCTTAACGTTTCACACAGGCCGCATCTTACCCGTGTAGTCTGTGTTTTCTTGTTGGGCAGCCCGGCACACATTCTGCATATAGAGGTTGGCGTCTCATGAAGCGTATTGGAGTCATGACCAGCGGGGGCGACTCTTCGGGGATGAACGCGGCCATTCGCGCCGTCGTCCGCACCGGTCTGGAATACGACATCGAAGTCTTCGGCGTTCGCCAGGGCTTTCTCGGCCTGCTGAACGGCGACTTCCACAAACTGACCAGCTTTGAAGTCAGCGGCATCTTGCAGCGCGGCGGAACCATTCTGCAAACCGCCCGCACCCAGGACTTCAAAACCGCCGCGGGTCAGGCCAAAGGTCTGCGCCGCCTGAACGAACACGGCATCGAAGGCCTCATCATCATCGGCGGCGATGGCAGCTTGCGCGGGGCGCAGGCCCTCGCCAATCTGGGATTCCCCGTCGTTGGTATCCCCGCCAGCATCGACAACGACATCGATGGAACCAACATGAGCATCGGTGTCGATACCGCCCTGAACACCATCATCGAGTCGCTGGATCGCATCCGCGATACCGCCACCTCGCACACCCGCGCCTTCATCATCGAAGTCATGGGCCGCAACTGCGGCTACCTCGCCATCATCTCCAGCATCCTCGGCGGCGCGGAGATCGTCTCCGTCCCCGAACGTGAAATCTCGCTGGAAGAAATCCACGACGCCCTGGTCAGCGCCTACGTCCGCGGCAAATCCCATGCCGTCGCCGTCATCGCTGAAGGCGTCTCCTACAAGACCACCGATCTCGTCGAGTATCTGGAAAGCCGCGGCGATGTCGGCTTCGAGGTGCGCCTCTCCATCCTCGGCCACGTCCAGCGCGGTGGCAGCCCCTCCGCCTTTGACCGCCTCCTGGCGACCCGCATGGGCGTCAAGGCGCTCGAAGCCCTGCGGGAAGGGCAAAGCGGCGTCATGGTCGCCCTCGATGGCCCTGAGATGACCACCGTGCCCATCGAGAAAGCCATCGGCCGCACCCGCCCGATTAATCCGAGCTACTTCGAACTGGCCCGCATCCTCTCGCGCTAGGCCGTGCGAGATGCTGCCCCAACCATCAGAATAGGACGGCAAACCGTAGGGGCGCAGCGTGCTGCGCCCAGGCTCCCCCTACCCTGCCAGGCTGATCTCCGCCACCCGCGCCCCCACCACGCGGATCAGATCGGCCACCCGCACCCGCAAATCCATCCCGCGCTGCCCCGCGCTGACCAGGACATGCTCCAGTTCCATCGCCGGCTGATCCAGGAACACCGGCCAGTTCTTATGCGTCAGCGCCAGCGCGCTGATCCCACCGACCTTCAATCCGGTCAGCGCCTCCGCATCCTTATGCGCGGCCATCACCACCTTCTTGGTTCCCGCTGCCGCCGCCAGCTTCTTCAAATTCAGCGACCGGTCCGCCGCGATCAGCGCCAGCAGCGGCTTCTTGCCCGTCTCCACAGGCTGCACGACCAGCGTCTTGTACACCATGAACGCCGGCACGCCCAGGATTTCCGCGATCACCTCGGCATCCCGTTCTGTATCCGGGAATTCCGTCACCTCATACGGAACCTGATGCTTCTCCAACAGCCGCATCGAATTCAGCTTCGCCGTCATGCTTCCCCTCTGTGTCCTCTGTGTCTCCGTGGTGGAATTCTCTTAGGTTTTTGCCCTGAGCCGCACCCGCCCGCTGATCGCCTCGCCCGGTTCCAGCACGAACACCCCGCTGCCCGGAACCCCATCCTCGAACAGATTGAACCCATCGCTCACGTTGGTCATCGGCTCCACCGCGAAGAAATCCTTCCCCGCTGGCGCGAACAGCAGGATTTGCTCGAAGATCGCCTCGCTGTGCATCTCCACCGTAATCCCCCGGCTCGGATACACGATCTCGGCTGGCTTCGACCCCATCCGCCCGGTCAGCACATCGTTGATCTCCGCCGCGTCCAACCCGCGCCGCTGCCGGAAATCCAGCCGCGCCGGGATCGGAACCGCCGCCCCCGTTGCCATGAAATCGGTCAGCTCGAATGCCGCCGCGCACGGAACCCGCACCGACACATCCTCCGTCCGCACAAAATACGGATGATGTCCGAAGCCCGCCGGGAACGCCCGTGTATCCGTGTTCCGCAGCGTCACCTCCCAGATGAAATCCGACCCCTCCAGCTGATACACTACCTCCGCCGTGAACCGGAACGGCCAGTTCAGATCGGGATAATCCGCCGACCGCAGGCTCAGCCGGACATGCTCACCGTCCGCCGACTCGACCGTCCAGGCCCGCCCGCGTGTATCACCATGCCGCGCCGTCCCGTCATCCTTCGTCGTCCGCAGCGGATAGCCCTGCCCCCGGAAGCGCAGCACCCCGCCCTTGATCCGGTTGCACCACGGCAGCATGATGAAGCTGGAACACCCGCTCGAATTGCCGAACTGCTCCGGCGGAGTCGGCCGCAGCACATCCACCGCCCCGCTGCGCCCCTTCACCCGCCCATACGCCAGCGATGCCCCCGTCCCCGGCAGCACCCCTGCCTGCCATACCGCGTTCTCCAACCGCGCTACCCCATCCCCCATCACCCCACCATCCTCTCTGGTCTTCTCTCTGTGTCCTCTGTGTCTCTGTGGTGGAACTCCTCCTCCATCAGCGGCAGCAGCACCCGCTCCACATCCGCCAGCGACTCTGCCTGGAGCAGCCGGTTGCGGATGTCCACCGACCCCGCCCGATCCAGCGCGTACTTGCTGAGCTGCCCGCGCAGTTCCCGCACCGCCACCCGTTCCGGCAGGCGCGTCGTCCGCACCGTCCGCCGCGCCTGTTCCAGCGCGTAGCCTGCCCGCTCCGAGCGCGTCGGCTCCGGCAGCGCCGTCCCCGTCTGGAGCTTATGCGCGATCTGCCGGAAGACCCACGGACGCCCCAGCGCCGCCCGCCCGATCATCACCCCGTCGCAGCCCGTCCGCGCCAGCATCCGCGCCGCGTCCTCCGCCGTCCACACATCCCCATTCCCGAACACCGGGATTCGCACCATCTCTTTCACCATGCGGATCACATCCCAATCCGCCTCACCCTGGAACCCTTGCCGCGCGAACCGCCCATGAACCGCAATCGCCGCCGCGCCGACCTGCTCCGCCGCCCGCGCGAACGGAACCGCCGTGATCTCCCCCGGCTCCCAGCCGCTCCGCACCTTCACCGTCACCGGGACGCTGACCGCCTTCACCACCGCTTCGACCAGGGCCGTCGCTGTGCAAACATCCTTCAGCAGCGCCGCGCCGTCGATCCCGCGGCCCTTCATGTCGGCCACCCATTCGTCATAGATCGGCGCCGAGGCCTTGACCCAGCGCTCGGTCTCGTCGGCCGAGAGCGTGAGGATCGTATTCCCGCGGTCCTGCGCGGC
>JAEUQZ010000017.1 GCA_016788965.1 Anaerolineae bacterium
CAGGCGGGAACGATCAGGAGGCCGATGACGAGGAGGCCGGCCAGGATGTTGGGGTGCGAGACGAGGCCGTAAGGGCGCAGCCAGCGGAGGCCGTCGGCCTGGACGATGGCGACACCGGATCGAGCCGGATCGAGCGGGAACTCGCCGAGGAAGGTCAGGCCGACGGATCGCTGAAGGGCGACCTGAGCGGCGGCCAAGAGGCTGTTGAGGAGCAAGCTGAGGATCAGCACGGCGGCGATGTGACGGCGGGAGGGGCCAGCGCAGGCCACAGCCAGGGCGAACAGGATCGTCAGAATGAAGGGAATGGCGGCACTAAGGGCGGCTTCGGGGCGAAGATCGCGCATATAGGCCCAGGCCCAGGACAGCAGCACCCAGGCTGCTAACCCGCTCAGCGAGAGCGCCCAGATCGAGCGGACGCGATCCTGACGGAGCGCGTTCCAACCGGAGAGGCGGGTCAGGCTCCAGGCGAGGACGGTCACGAGCATGGCCCAGAAGATGGGAAAGCCGGCGCTGTAGAAGGCCGAGAAGACGGGAAATCCGGGAATGCGGAACCAGAAGGGAATCAGGGCGAAGGCGGTCAGGGCAGCGACATGAAGCAGGCGGTGGGGGATCATGGTTCCATTATATCCTGAAAAATACTACCACAGAGACACAGAGAACACAGAGGAATACAAAGAGCGGGACGGGAATTTGCAAATACCCGGTGGGGTATGTAAGATATACCCTGGTGGGTATGTCTGAGCGATGAGAGGAGAATGCCATGCTGGATGCGGCCAACGATCAGACCGAGACGGGATTGAAGTGCGAATACAACACGCAGACGCTGCACCGGATTCACCGGATTCAGGGGCAGTTGGTGGCGCTGGAGAAGATGATCGAGCAGGATGCCGGAAGCTGCGAAGAACGGGTGATCCGGGCGCGAACCATCGAGAAAGGCATGACCAGCCTGATTACGCATCTGGTGGAGTGTTATCTGGTGAACACGGCGCGGCAGCAGATGGAGGTCAACCCCGATGAGACGACACGGGAACTGGCCCGGATTTTCGACCTGCTGAACCACTGAGGCGGGAATTCCAATACTGATTCTAACCGCTGAGACGCAGAGGACGCAGAGAAATACGGAGGGTGGGGAGAAGAATTGAACCGCAAAGACGCAAAGGGCGCAAAGATTTCGTTCGTAGAAGAAGGAGAAGTAGCGATGAAGATGATGCGTTGGTTGGGGATTGGGTTGGTGATTGCGGCGCTGTTTGGCGGCGTGATGGTCAGCGCGGATGCTCCGGTCGAGGGGCGGGCTGGTCGCGCCGAGGTGCGCTTCCTGGAAGGGATGATCGATCATCACATGATGGCACTGATGATGGCAAGTGACTGTCTGGCGAAGGCCAGCAGCGATGGGCTGAAGAGCCTGTGCCAGGCGATCATCGAGGCGCAGTCGGCTGAGATCGAGTTGATGCGCGGCTGGCTGAAGGAGTGGTACAGCATCGAGTACGCCAACATGCCGATGATGGACAATATGGACAACATGGGCGGCATGATGGGTGGAATGATGGGCGGCGAGCCGATGATGATGATGGGCATGATGGCCGGGTTGAGCGAACTGACCGGAACCGAGTATGACATCGCCTGGATGGAAGCGATGATCGACCATCATGACGACGCGCTGCACATGTCCGAGCGACTGCTGCGGCGGGTGGAACATGCGGATTTGCGCGATCTGGCGCAGAATATCATCCGGGCGCAGTCGGCGGAGATCGAGCTGATGGAAGGGATGATCCGCGACTTGAGCTAGAGGGTGTTATGCACTCCAGGGCAGGCTTTTTCCGATCCTCACCCCCCACCCCCTCTCCACTTCGTGGCAGAGGGGGAGTCAGGCTGGCGTCGTGGGAAAACCGCATGAGAAATTCATAACACACTCTAGAGGAGCTTCGTCACCCCTGGCCCACACTTTGTAGAGATGGGGATCGGCGCGCCCAGTCCAATTTTAGTCCCGGCATAACCATGAGCGAGGTTCGCGCATGTCTTCATCGACAGCAGATGTCATTGTGATCGGGGCGGGGTTCGCCGGGCTGATGGCGGCGTACCGGCTCAGCGGGGCCGGTATGCGGGTCGTCATTCTGGAGGCTAGGGAGCGGCTGGGCGGCCGTGCCCACACGGTACAGGATGATGCACGCGGCGTCCCGATTGAACTGGGGGCTGAGTTCATCCACGGGACGCCGCCGGAAACGTTCACGCTGGCGCGGCAAGCCGGACTGGTGATGATGGAATTGAAGGGTGAATACTGGCTGGCGGTGAAGGGGGCGATCCAGAACGACAGCGAAGATGACGGTACGGATGTGATCTTCGCCGGATTGGACGGACTGTCGGATGACCTGTCGTTCGAGGAATACGTCCGCACGCGGTTCAGCGGGGACGATTGGCAGGAGGCACGGACGAGCGCGATCTCGTTCGTGGAGGGTTATCATGCGGCGCGGGCGGAACGGATCAGCGCGTTGGCGGTGCGGGAGATGGATCAGGCGGGGGAAGCGATCCAGAGCGAGATGGATTTCAAGCTGGCGGCAGGGTATGGGGCGCTGGTCGAGTGGCTCCGGGTTCAATTGGAGCAGGCGGGGGTCGAAATCTGCACGGGTAGGGTTGTGCGGGAGATTCGGTGGTCGGCGGGAAGTGTGAGCATCACGGCGGAGCCGGCGGATGGCAAAGCAAAGTCCAGCTTTCAGGCGGCGCGGGCGGTCATCACACTGCCGCTGGGGGTGTTGAAGGCCAAGGCGGATGAGCCAGGCGGGGTGCGGTTCACGCCTGATCTGGCAGAGAAGCGAGCGGCTATGGAGCAAATCGACATGGGTGAAGCGGCGCGGATCACGCTGCGGTTCCGCAAGCGGTTCTGGGAAGAGCCGCTGCCCATCGCCAAGCCATCCGGCAAGCCGCTGTTCCTGCTGGTCGATCACCCGTTTTTTCCGGTATGGTGGACGCCAACGCCGCTGGATTGGCCGATCCTGACGGGATGGGTGGGCGGAACGCAGGCATCGAAGCTGCGCGGGGAGAGCGGGCGCGTCTGGTTGGATCAGGCAGTGGACGCGCTGAGCCAGTTATTTGGGCTGGCGACGGAAACTATCCGAGGTGAAATCGAAGCGGTGTATCACCATAACTGGATGAGCGATCCATACGCGCGGGGGGCCTACAGCTATCCCGCGGTGGGTGGATTGAATGCGGCGAGTGTGCTGGCCGAGCCGGTCGCCGATACGCTGTTCTTCGCAGGAGAAGCAACGCATTCGGGCGGGCATATGGGCACGGTACACGGGGCCATCACCACGGGGGAACGGGCTGCCCGCCAGATTTTAGAGAAGTGGAAGCGATGATATGGCAACACAACAGATCGATCTCCCGATCACGGGGATGACGTGCGCGAACTGCGCCCGGACGGTTGAACGAACGCTGGGCAAGGCGGGCGGGGTGCAGACGGCGGCGGTGAATTACGCGACCGAACGGGCGACGGTGACATTCGACCCGGAGCAGATCAGTGTGGATCAGATGATCGCCAGGGTGGATCAGGCGGGCTACGGCGTGGCGCAGGCGACGCTGGAACTGCCGATCACGGGGATGACGTGCGCGAGCTGCGTCCGCACGGTCGAGCGGGCGGTTCAGAAGCAGCCGGGCGTGCTGGGGGTGAATGTCAACCTGGCGACGGAGAAGGCCAGCGTGACGTATCTGCCGGGCAGCGTGAGGCGGAGCGATCTGGTGCGGGCGGTGGAACGGGCGGGTTACGGCGTCCTCGATCTTTCGGGGGTGGAAGCGCCGGAAGATGCCGAACGCAAAGCGCGGCAGGCCGAGATCGACCGGCAGCGGCGGCTGGTGCTGATCGGGACGGCGTTCACCCTGCCCCTGTTCATCCTGAGCATGGCGCGCGATCTGGTGATGGCGAGCGCAGCCGGGAGCATGAGCGGGGGTCATGCGATGGCCGGGATGGAGGCGACGGTCAATCCGGCGGTGGGGTGGCTGCTGTGGAACGGATGGCCGTTTGTGTTCGGGTTACTGGCTGCGCCGGTGCAGTTCATCCTGGGGCGGCAGTACATCGTGGGCGCGGTCAAGGCGGCGCGGAATCGCAGCACGAACATGGATACGCTGATCGCGCTGGGATCGCTGGCAGCGTTCGTCTACAGCATCGTGGTGCTGGTCAGCATGGCGGTGGGATCGACGCCGGTGAGCGAGCATGTGTACTTCGAGACAGCGGCGGTGATCCTGACATTGATTACGTTGGGCAAGTTGCTAGAAGCGCGGGCCAAAGGGCGCACCAGCGAAGCGATCAAGGCGCTGATGGGATTGGCTCCACGCATGGCAACGCTGCTGCGCGAGGGGCAGGAAATCGAAGTCCAGATCGACGATGTGGTCGAGGGCGATACCGTCCTCGTCCGGCCCGGCGAACGGATTCCGGTGGATGGCGTCGTGATCGAGGGGCGGTCGTCGGTGGACGAGTCGATGCTGACGGGGGAGAGCCTGCCCGTCAATAAAACGGTTGGCAGCAAGCTGATCGGAGCGACGGTCAACAAGCAGGGTCGGCTGGTGATGGAAGCGACGGCGGTCGGATCGCACACGGCGCTGGCGCAGATCATCCGGCTGGTGGAACAGGCGCAGGGGTCGAAGGCGCCGATCCAACGGGTGGCGGATCAGGTGTCAGGGGTGTTCGTGCCGATTGTACTGGTGCTGGCGACGCTGACATTCATCGGCTGGATGGTGATCGGACAGGTGGGATTCACGGCGGCGATGATGCACGCGGTGGCGGTGCTGGTGATCGCCTGCCCGTGCGCGTTGGGGTTGGCGACGCCGACGGCGATCATGGTGGGGACGGGCAAAGGCGCAGAACTGGGCATCTTATTCAAGAACAGCGAGTCGCTGGAACAGGCACAGCGGCTCCAGGTGGTGGCGCTGGACAAGACCGGGACGATCACGCGCGGGGAACCGAGCGTGACCGATGTTGTGCCCGTGAATGGGTTCAGCAGCGGGGAGGTGCTGCGGCTGGCGGCTTCGGTCGAACGGGCCAGTGAGCATCCGCTGGGACAGGCGGTCGTCCGCGCGGCGCAGCAGGCGGGCGAATCGCTGCGGCAGCCAGAGGACTTCAACGCCGAGTCGGGGCGCGGGGTAAGCGGACTGGTGGACGGAAGACGGGTGCTGGTCGGCAGCGCGCGGTATCTGAGTGAGCAGCAAGTCGATACCACGGATTTCGCGGCGCGGATCGAAGCGCTGCAGGCGCAGGCGCGGACAGTCGCGGCGGTGGCGGTGGACGGCAAGCTGGCGGGGTTGATCGGCATTGCCGACACGATCAAAGAGGGGTCGCGGGAGGCGGTGGCAGCGCTGCAAGAGATGGGGTTGGAAGTCGTCATGATTACGGGCGACAACGCGATCACCGCGCAGGCGATTGCGGCGGAGGCGGGCATCCAGCGGGTGCTTTCGGATGTGCTGCCGGGTCAAAAAGCGGACGCGATCCTGAAGCTCCAGGTTGGAGCGCGGCGGGTGGCGATGGTCGGCGATGGGATCAATGACGCGCCGGCGCTGGCGCAGGCCGATGTGGGCGTCGCTATCGGGACGGGGACGGATATCGCTATGGAAGCCAGCGACGTGACGCTGATGAGCGGCGATCTGCGCGGGGTAACGCGGGCGATCCGGCTGAGCAAGGCGACGATGCGGACGATCTACCAGAATTTGTTCTGGGCGTTCATCTACAACATCATCCTGATCCCGGTGGCGATGCTGGGTTTGCTCGTGCCGATGCTGGCCGCTGGGGCGATGGCGTTCAGCAGTGTGTTCGTGGTGACGAACAGCTTGCGGCTGCGGGGCAGCAAGGCGAAGCTCAGTGTCCCCGATGAGTCTTCGGCCAAGCCAGTCCCCAGCAACGTTCCGGCATAGATCAATATGATTGGGGCGGAAGGTAGTCGATAGACTCCTCCGCCCCGCGGCCTTTCCCCTTCCCCACCTGATCCGCATCGGCACATAGAACAATGGGAGAACATGAACGGTATGTAGGGTTATGAAGGGATTTTCGACCAAACTAAAATCATGATTTCTAGCGTTGAGTAGGTAAAGTGCCTATAATCTGCATAGATCACACATCAGAAGGCGACTTTCTCGTGGGCACGACCAGGGCATTTGACGAATTTGCGCCAACTATTCTGCGTGTATACCGCCGCGACAAGGAAGCATTCTGGGCGGCGGTCACGGCTCCTTTCCTGGCGAGTCGGGTCTCACTCCTGGACTGGTTACATCATCTACAGGTGGATATCGGACTGCTGACTGCCTTCCGAGGTCTGGATGGCGACGCTCGCCAGGTGCTCAGAGCATTCAGCGCGCCGCTTGGATTTGATGTTTCGCGCTGGCAGAGTAACCGTGCACAATATCTCAAGGACGCCTACTTCGTATTCGCCTTCCTTGCAGTATGGATGGACGAGGAAGGACTGAGCGACCTGCTGAACCAATTCGGGGACATCCTGCGCGCCGGGGTGTTCGCCGTAGCGGGTTATGGCATTCTGGATGCGAACGTAGATAGCAGCAGCCCATTGCCTGTCGAAATCCTGACCGCGCAGGCACTCATTGGCGAGTACGAATCACTGGCACTGCACATCTTCGGGGTGTCGCAAACCAACCTTGATATCATGCATCGAATGCGTACTCTCTTCCTGGAAGCTGAAATCCGGGAGAAGGCGATGCGCGGGAAAGCCAGTCCGTATCGTATTGACAAGCCTGAAGAACTGGGGTCGAAAGGCGCTAATGCCGTCACTCCGTATATGTTGTGCCTGGAGCGGCTCGGCAGGGCGCATCTCATCGACGATTACTGGCAGGTGTTTCTCCTGTTTGGTGCCGCGATCCAGTTGATCGATGACTGGGAAGACCTGGAAGCAGATCTGGCTTCCGGCCATTACTCCTACGTGACGCTGGGTTTTGATAAGCTCACCGGGCTGACCGATCACCGGAAGACAGCAGCAGCTCTGCGTGCAGATAGCGCGCGCGTGCACGAATCCTATCGCTGCGGCAAAGCGATGATCGACCAGGCACGAGCAATTCTCGTGCGGCTGAATGAGACACTGCTGGGCCGGATGGTTGACATTACCGAGCTGCGGCTAGACACCTACTTCCGCAAAGAGTTGAAGCTGGTCATCTGATGGCCGCCAAGGACAACTCAGTGAATCAGCTTACTGTCACGTGCCGTGGCAATGGCTTGAGTGCGAGAATGCACACCTAGCTTTTCATAGATATGATTGATGTGCTGTTTCACCGTGCCAGGTGAGAGAACAAGGCGCTCCGCAATCTGGGCATTCGTCAGCCCACCAGCGAGCAAACCCAGCACTTCGAGTTCGCGCGCGGTCAAAGCGTCATCCGATCCCACTGGGAAAATGGGTGTCGCGGCATTCAAGACGGCATCGACAAAAGCCGGTGCCTCAGACCGTACCTTGGGCAGCAGCACCATGACAGGCTGTGGCTCATCCAGAAAGGCGCGGATATAGCCTTCTGGAGCAGCGAGGCGCACAGCGTCTGTCATCAATGTCAGCGCACTCCGGGGATCGCCCATGCGCTCCGCTGCCAAGGCACGCAAGATACGCAGCGAAATCAACCATCGGCTAAAGCCCCGTTCTACGGCAAATCGATCCAGCCTTTCTAGCCAGTGCCACGCCTGTTCCAGAGCATGTTGCTCCAGCAGTAAGCGCGCGTAGACGATATGGCGCTCCATATGTAAGTAATGTGGGAGCTGGTCGGACTGAAGTCCGGCTTGAAGTGCCCACTTCTGCGCGGCGTCGATATCAGCGCGCCGCAAGTGAAGCGCGCCCTCGACTGCGTCAATCCATGTCGTATCGGCGAGACTTTCGTGAGAAACCGATTTCGCCGCTTGCAAGCGGAGCAGTGCTGTATCGAAGTCCCCCTCGGCCAGCAGGATTTTGGCGGTGGTCGCTTCGATTGTGGCTGTGACCATGTCCAAGCCAAGCCGCTCGGCAAGGGTCTGCGCTCGTTCCTGATAGGCCTTCGCACCGGCAAGGTCGTTCGTTTCGTAGGCGAGATCCGCCAAACGGCACAACAGGATTGCTGTCAATGGTTCGGCTTGTCCGGGTTCACGACTGTAGTGCGAGAGCGCCAATTGCGCTACAGAAACCGATTCGCGCCGTTCTCCGTGTTCGTTCAAGGCGGTGGCGAGTGACAATTCAATCATGATGGTGAACATGATACTGGCTGTCCCACGTCCGATGCTCGCCGCCTCGCGCAGCGACGCGATCGCTTCTGTGATGCTGGCACCGCGTTCCTGAGCTTCCGCCAGCGCCCAAAGGGCGATCATGCGCCAATTGACCTGATCCGGCTCGATCAGCAGACTGGCGGCATCCCGTGCGAACAGAAGCGTTTGCGCGAGATCGCCGCGGGTGAGCGCCAGGAAACTCTGCGTCAGGCGCAGTCTCCCCTGGTTGGCGAGTGTCAATCGCGCCCAGTCCGCTTCCGTCACAGCGCTCAGGCTCTCGGCGCGCGCCGGTTCTCCCACGACCACAAGAATCCAGGCTTTTTCGATGAGCAGCTCTGGATGCTCGCGCAGGGCAGTTTCTGGCAGGGCATTCAGCCATCCAAGGACGGTCATCAAATGGCCCTGGTCGATAAAGGCTTGGCGGCACGTCAGGATAAGGCTGATCGCCTGCTGGTAATCATGGGTGATCTTCGCGGCGGCGAGCGCGTGCCTGACCGCTTGTAGTCCGCCAGCGTGGGCGATGAACCAGTCAGCCGCTCGCTCGTGCAGCGCTGCTTGTTCCTCCGCGGGCACAGTCAGTTGCAGCACATTGGCGAACAGGGCATGGTAGCGATACCACCTGCGCTTATGGTCAAGCGGGATCAAAAACAAGTTGCTGCGCTCAAGCTGATCGAGAATGGCTGCGCTGTCCGCAATAGCGAGCACGGCATCGCACAGCGGCGCACTCAACTGATCAAGCACGCTCGTCCGGCGCAGAAAATCCTGTACGGATGGCGGCTGCCGTTCCAGAACTTCGTTGGTCAGGTAATCTACGATGTAGCGGTTATCACCCGCGAAATCATCGACGAGCGCCTGACCCTCACTGCCGACCTGCTGCAGGGCAAGGGCGGCAAGCTGAAGCGCGGCAATCCAGCCTTCGGTGCGTTTGGCAAGCTGCTCTGCTGTGTCCGCTGGCAGGTTGAGGTTCATGGTCTGGTTCAAGAATGCCCCTGTTTCTTCTGGTGAGAAACGGAGGTCTCGCTCGCGGATTTCCGTCATCGAGTCGCGGACCCGAAACCGCGCGAGTGGCAGCGGTGGATCTTCCCGCGAAATGATGACCAGGTGCAGCGAGGATGGCAAGTGTTCCAGCAGAAAGCGAACCGTGTCGTGAACTCGCGCGTCCGCAATGATGTGATAATCGTCCAGCACCAGCGTCACCGCGACCAGACGCGCTACATCATTGATCAGCGGCGTGAGCAGCGCACTGACGGGCGGAAGCTGCGGTGAGGCAAGCAAAAGCGCAGTTGTCTTACCAACGCTCGGCTCAACCCGCTGCAATGCAGCGATCAAGTATTGAATGAAATGCACCACATCATTATCGCTCTCGTCGAGCGAGAGCCACGCAACCGGGCGTGTATCCGCTATCAGCCAGGTTGTTACGAGTGTGGTCTTGCCAAACCCCGGCGGTGCTGAAACCAGCGTGAAGCCGTGTCCATGCACCAAGCCTTGTTGGAGGGTTTGGAGCAGGCGCGGACGAACGACGTGGTGAGGACGTAAGGATGGCATCGAAAGCTTTGTGAGCAGTGGCAGTGGATCGTCGCTTGTTTCGACAACCATCTCGTCTGTCCACTGCACTTCAATCGGTGTAGAGATCGCCGCCGAATGATGCGCTAAAGTCTTGAGATCATCATGGAGAAGCGTCTCGATTTCCGCGCCGATCTGCCGGAAGCTGCCCAGACGCTGGATGGCGTCACGCATGAGCATGTGCTGGATCAGGTTATCGAGCGCAAGTGGAATGTCTTCACGAAACTGGATAATACTGGGCAGAGGGTTGTTCTCAATCGCCTGGATGAACGCAGCGGGCGAATCGCCGTGGAATGGCACGCGCCCGCTCAACATTTCGTAAAGCGTGACACCAAATGACCAGACATCCGAGCGTTCGTCCGGTAAGGCTCCCCTACAGACTTCCGGGCTTAGATAAAACCAGGTGCCGACAGCAATACCCGGCTGGGTCAGACGCGGTATTTCGGTGGAGAACGCCAACCCGAAATCAGTCAGGCGGGGCGTACCCTCTTCAGTGAGAAGTATATTCGTGGGTTTGATGTCTCGGTGGATAATTTTGAGGTGGTGTGTGCGTGCCAGCGCGTCTGCAAGTTCCAGCCCAATCCCCAATGCTTGTTCAAGCGGGAGCTGAGGCTGCCGCTTAAGGAGATCGGCGACTGTACCTCCGCCAACATACTCCATGACCAGATAATACTGCCCATCCAATTCGCCTGCGCCGAGCATCTTGACGATATTCGGATGATTGAGTCTGCTCAGAACTTCGCTCTCGCGGCGGAACCGCTCGATAGACTCGGGTTGGCTGTACGTGAGTTCGCCCCGCATCCGCTTGATGGCGACACGCTCGCCCGACTGTATATCGCGCCCTTGAAAGACATCGGCCATACCGCCGCGACCGATTAGACTGCCGATTTCGTAGCGGTTGAGAATGATTGTTGGCTCGGTCATCGGGCACCTCTTTCTACATCTCCACACAGGAAGACCGCGGCGTATTTCAGATACGCAACGCTGATGTGTAGCAAGAGATTGTAGCCCTGATCACTGGCAATCGTCACCTAAATCGAATTGCCGTTCGCCACTACCTTACACATCCTATCTCCTCTATTCCCTCAACCGGATAAGTCCTGTCTCATGTTGTCTACTCTCCGTGACTTACAGATTCGACTTGAAGAGATGCCGTCACGATAGGCCGCATCTATTGAACGAAGTGGTTCAGCGACTTGGCACGGTAACCATCCCTCTGAAAGAATACAGTTTCAAGGCAATGATGAAGAGCCATTGCAGGAACCCACCAATCGTGATTCGTTCCATAATGCCGACGATTGGGCTGCTGTTCACGCCCATGACAGCCGCTAATCCTCCGAAAACGAAGACAACCGCCACGCTGATGAACGAATAGCGACCATAGCTTTGCAGCCCTGGTTGCGTCCTGAACCAAAACCCCATCAGTAGCATGGAGAGCATCGTGGTCAAAGAACTCAGGCCAGCTAGGACTATGTGCATTGTACCTGTGGATGTGATTGCTGTGCCGACGGGGTCTTGCGGAAAAAAGACGGTCACGAACCCGAAAACACCTTCCGCCACAAGGATAAGCGCGCCCAGAGTTCCAATGACCTTTCTTCTCATTTCGCTTGCGGCACGCACGGTCATCACAAGTCCTACCCCAAACACGATAGTGAGAAGGTTGTAAAGGGCAAAGAGCGGATCGAGTATGGGCTTATTTGGAGCACCTGTCGCAATCAGTTCACTTATGAATTGCGAAATGTGGCTATAGCCTGGTCGTAGAATTCCCCCTAAGATAACTGTCACAGTATAAATTATTGAGGCAAGAACCCCACAAAGTATTAGGGCTTTGATTCTCATATTGTCTACTCTCCATAGCGAATAGTTTCGAATCACAAGGATACCGTCGTCGAGGGAGCAGCGGTTCAGGCCGCTCCCATTGTACATTGATTAGGTCGATTGGGCAGGCTTTTCGTTGGCTCATCCTTCCGACCTAACTCCGTTATCTCTCTTTTGACGGAGATACTCTCAGGCACGGACACGCGCGGCGAGGTATCGGGTGATATCAGTAAGGCTAATCAGAAGCCCGTAATCAGCCTCAGGGACATCTACACCGAGCGCCTCATCCAGGCTGAGCAGGAACATGAGAAAGTCGTAGGAATCGATGTCAAGCGTTTGCCGTACATCCTGGTCTGGACCCAGCGTTTCGGGTTTGGCTTCAGGCGCGACTCGCTTTAGCGCTTTGAACACAGTCTCCTTGATTTCAGCTTCAGTCATGGTTTTTTGGTCTCCTCGGTTGTTTCCATAGTTGAAAGGTCACCTTCTGGCAATCCTAACTCACGTGCTTTCAACAGGCGCCGCATGATCTTGCCACTGCGTGTCTTGGGTAGGTTGTCCTGGAATTCAAGCTCCTTAGGGGCGACGGCTGATCCCAGTTTGGTGCGCCCAAAACCGAGTAATTCCATCCGCAATTCCTCAGAAGGTACGAAACCCGGCCTGAGCGCGACAAATGCCTTGACCATTTCCCCAATCATCGGATCAGGTTTGCCAATGACGCCCGCTTCAGCCACCGCCGGATGTTCCATCAGTGCGCTCTCGACCTCGAATGGACCCACCATATGGCCGGCTGTTTTAATAATGTCGTCGGCGCGACCGATGAACCAGAAGTAGCCATCCGAGTCGCGTTCGGCCAAGTCCCCAGTGATGTACCAATCGCCCACGAAACACTTGCGGTAACGGTCTTCCTCATGCAGGTATCCCCTGAACATACTGGGCCATCCCAGTTTCACCGCCAGATCACCCTCAACGTCAGGTTCTGTTATCACTTCGGCGGTATGTTCATCCACACGACGCACAATAGCAGCTTCAATCCCGGGCAACGGGCGTCCCATCGAGCCGGGTCGGATGTCCATACTCGGATAATTGGAGATCATGATTCCGCCGGTTTCGGTTTGCCACCAGTTGTCATGGATCGACAAACTCAGTACTCGTTGCCCCCAGACAACGGCTTCAGGGTTGAGGGGTTCACCGACACTGGCGATAAACCGGAGATGGCTTAGATCATATTTTTCACGCGGCTTGATATCCAAACGCATGAGCCGCCGAATGGCTGTAGGCGCTGTGTACCAGACAGTGACTTTTTGTTGTTCGAGGACTTGATACCAGCGCTCGGCATCGAATTCTGCTTCGTCAACGATGCAGGTTACGCCATGAGTCAGCGGGGCAAAAATCCCATACGAAGTCCCAGTCACCCATCCAGGATCTGCGGTACACCAGAAAATGTCGCCAGGGTGCAAATCAAGCGCGTATTTGGCGGTCATATAGTGGTGAAGGATAGCGCCATGCACATGAATCGCTCCCTTGGGCATTCCGGTCGTGCCACTCGTGAAATGCACAACCGACATGTCTTCCTGATCAGTCGGTGGGATCGTGAATTCGCTGGATACCGATGCCATCAACTTTGGTAATGACAACAGGTTGGGAGCGAGGTCTTCGTCTGCGTCCGTAAGCAGGACATACTTCAGTTGTGGAAGACGCTCCTGTAGGTTCGCTATTTTTTGCTGGTATTGTCGTTTGGTGGTGACCAGCACTCTGGCGTCCCCTCGATTCAGACGCTGAAAGACGGGTTCTGGACCAAAGGCAGAGAATAGGGGACAGAAGACACTCAGGTTCTTCAGCGTACCGAGGGCGGCGACATACAATTCGGGAATACGCCCCGCCAACACAAATACCCTTTCGCCCTTGCCCACACCCAGTCGCCGCAGTACATTGGCAAATTGACTGGTTTGTTCTTTGAGATCGCTATAAGTGAAATCTCGGATAGTGCCATCCTTTCCTAGCCAACGGATGGCTAGATGATCACCACGCGAACTATCCGCGTGACGGTCAACAGCTTCATGGGCGATGTTCAGACCTTTCCCATCTGACAGTCCATCAATCTCCTTTCGAATAGATTCCCAGGAGAATTCCGCACATGTTTCTAAATAGTCTACAAGGTTAGGAGCCTTGACTGGAGCGTCAGTGGATTTGTGACCTGGATGCCAATTCATGATCCTTTTCCTCTACCCTGTTTCGTCCTTTTGCTATCACTTACTGTTGTCGATGATACGTACTGAGATCAGCGGCAGCGCCAGATCGCGCAGGCGAGAAAGTATCCCATACAGTGCCGCCTGATCGATGACTTTGCCAACCAATGTGGTCACGCCGGGAGTATCGTGCTGAATCTCCATACCATCGAACTGCGCCGCCCACTTTTCACCGGTGAGATTGCCTTGGACACGAATCTCGTAGATGTCTGTTGTGGTCGTGCCGTTCATGATCATCTCCTTCAAGGTTGGGTTGGAATCTCGAATGGAATCGAGAGCGCCCCAATCATGTTCGTCTCGACAGCACCCTTCGGTAGTTCCTGACCCTGGATACGATAGTCGCTCATGCGGCTGAGGCGGATAATATGGCGCATCATCCGCTGGGTTTGAGCAATGGCGTTGGCGCGATCTCCGGCGCTGCCGCTCAAGCGCATCGGCACACCCACCGTGACGAAATACGGTCCTCCGAGATACAACCGTGCGACCTCAGTTGTGCCATCCGCTGTCGTAATTCCCGTATCCATCAACTTGATGCGGCTCTTATCGAGAGCGATACCCACCGGGATAATCGGCGCTCCGGTCATCAGCGCGAGTCGCACCACACCGGTGTGTGGACGGGCTATCCCGTCGGTGGGGCTAAGCGCACCTTCGGGGAAAATGGCAACCGTTTTCCCGTCCTCAAGGAGTCGCTTGGCTTGGACAAATGCCGCGAGTCCGTTTTCTACGACGACCGGGACATGCCCTGCGCCATGCAGATATTTGCTGAGCAGGGGCGACTTGAATGCCGACTCGGTGATCAGAATATGCACCTGTTCCGGTGCGACGATGGTGATGATGAACGGATCAATGGTGGTCGGGTGATTCGGTGCGATCAGCTTTGGTCCCGGAGGCAGTTCCTCATGATAGAGAATATTCATGTCCAGCATGATGCGCGCCACCAACTCGACCGAATAACGTCCCATCCAGTACAGCATCTTTTTCGGCACAATGCACTCCTTTACTCTGAAGCGCCTTTCATTTCCATGATACGAAAAGACTCGGTATCAGCCCAACTACCGAAAGTTACATTCCGGCGGTATATTCGATTCTGTTTTGGCGCTTGGAGGGAGAAGAACATAAAGATCGCGTTTTACGGTGACAGCCTGACCGACGGGTATCCCGGCGTGTCCTACTATAAGCTGCTCAAGCAGCGACTGCCGGATCAGACGCTGCTCAATTGCGGGCGCTTCAATGACACCGCCATCAGTCTGCATCGTCGGATCGTAACCCATCGCCTGCTTCATTCGGTCGATTGCTCCTTCGTATGGGTTGGTGTCAACGATCTCCTCGTCCGCCAGTCGCCGTTGTTTTCTCGCTTTCGCCGCTGGTGGGCGCGTGACAATGACGAATTCCGCATTCACTACCGCGCCCTGCTCGATTTGCTCACGCCGCACGCCTCTGTCCTCATCACCATATCACCCGCGCTGCTCGGCGAAGACCCGGACAGTGAAGCGAACGCGGCGCTGGCGGAACTCGGCGGCATCATTGGTGACCTCACAGCGAGTTATCCCAACGCCCATTTTCTCGATCTGCACACTGTCTTCATGACAGCGCTATCAGGTGGCTCGAGCGCGGATTACCGCCCTCCCCATCTGCTGCAAGGTGTGATCGACGCACTTACCCTGCGCTCCCCGAACGCGGTGGAGCGCATCTCGAAGGCGCGTGGGCTGCGCCTGACGCTGGACAATGTACATCTCAACTACACCGGTGCGATGCTGGCGGCTGACGAATTCGAGCAGGCAATCTTACGCCTCAAGCGCGACGTTCCATGATCGCGTCCACCCATGTTTGCGTCAGGAATAGGAACGCAGCGGCCAGCTTCGACTAACGACTTATCTGCTAGTGCCGCTTCGGTTTGCCCGCTCTCAGCGCCGTTTGAATGATTTGAGCGATTTTCTGAAACGCCGAGCGAGCAGCGCTTGTTTGAGTGCCGCAGCATCGCGCATGTGATCGACCCGGAGACCCGTGCCAATGCGTAGATGCACGACTTCACCTGGCTGTACCTGCGCGCCAAACAATTTGCCGATGGCGACCTTCGCCAACCGCAGGCGGAAGGCGTTGCCCATCACATCCTCGTTAGCAGTGCGACCGCGCAGGCGCAAGATATCGCCCGGCGGGAGCTGCCCCAGCGCCAATTCGCCGACAAACCATGTGCCGTCGTCATCCGCGATCTGGTCACCTGGGTAGCGCGCACTCAACGCTTCCTGCTGGTAATTGATCTGCCGCGCGTGACCCATCACCGATGGGAATGCAAGCGTCGTCGTGGCGGTGACGACCTTGACGACGCCATAGCCGATGTCCAGACCAATCGAATACACGCCCTGCGCCACCTCAGAAACTCTGCTGTTGACCTTCTGTCGCTGACTTTTCATCTCTGCTCTCCTCGTGAGCAACACAAAACGAGCCAGGGATCGCATCCTTGTTGTGTGGTTTAACTCCGTAGCTGCATCGTTCAGGCAGGCTTACGCTGATAGAGTGTTGTGAAGAGAGGGAAACAGACGCCGTAAAGCGCGGTCGTCTTCAACCGCGCCAAGCCGCTGCAATGGTGATGTCCATTCTGAGGAATTTGTCGTGACGAACAGCTTGAGGCTGCGGGGCAGTAAGCAGGCAGTCTGGCCTTCGTAGGATCGACATTGGAGGGCTGTGGGTGTAACCTCGACTTCTCGAAGTGCCTGCGTATATCAGGCTGGATGAGGCGAGATATGCGAACTCAGAACCAATGCCGTCTATGGATCGTAGGACTGCTGTTGTTCATGCTGGTGGTCGGTGTCGTTTCCGCTCAGAGGGACTCGGTGATCTGGGAGCCGTGGGCGGCGCTGGATGTGAGCCAAATCGGGGACGACAATACCGGTTCGACCTTCGCCATGAGCGCGGTGGAGGGCCGATCCGCGCTGATGGTCACACCGAGTGGCCGCAGCGATGAGACCAAGCTGGCCTATCCGGTCAGCGGCAATGATCTGCAGGCGTGGCTGGACTACGGGCAGGTTCAGATCGATGTGTATCTGCCGGAGGACAATGCGCTCAATCCCAATACCTTCTTTCTGGGACTGGGCGATGTCACGCAGGGGTGGCGTTGGGTGGGCGGATTGTTCGGCAAAGCAAGCGGCTCATCCGGCTGGATCACGGTGCTGTTCACGCTTGATCCCACCATACAGGAGATCGACACTGAAGGCGCGTACATGCTGTATCTGTCCTTCTTCCAGGCGGGCAAGACGCCTCTGACCGAGCCATTCTATGTGGGCGACATTCACCTGGTCGGGGGTGAATCGGCTGGCGGAAGCGCAGCATCCGATGATCGCTACCGTGAAGAGGTCAATCGCCTGCTGACGCTGGGGGACGAGGCGTTGGTGGCAGGGGTCGCCCGAGAGACATTCGATTACTTCTGGCTGGAGGCCAATCCCCAGAATGGTCTGATTAAGGATCGCAGCACCCCGAATTCAGTAGCGAGCATTGCGGCAGTAGGATTCGGGTTGGCGGCGATTCCGGTTGGAATCGACCGGGGTTGGATCACAGCGGATGAGGGGTATGAACGGGCGCAGACAACGCTGCGTACATTCCTGAACGGGGACGTTCAGGGGGCGCAGGGGTTTTTCTTCCATTTCGTCGATATGGAAACCGGTGAGCGCGTGTGGAGCAGCGAATTGTCGTCCATCGACACGACGCTGCTGGTCGCCGGGGCGCTGGTCGCCGGGCAGTATTTCGAGGGGACGGAAGTTCAAACCCTGGCAGATCGGCTGTACGAGAATGTCGAGTGGGATTGGATGCTGGACGGCGGCAGGTTCCCGCGCATGGGATGGAAGCCTGAAAGCGGATTCCTGAATGCGGCGTGGGATCACTTCGACGAGAGTCTGCTCCTGTACGTGCTGGCAATCGGCTCGCCGACGCACCCGATTCCGGCCTCATCCTGGGATGCGTGGCGTCGCCCGATCAACCATATAGATGACTCCATTTATCTGCCGGGTGAACCGCTGTTCGTGTACCAGTACCCGCTGGCGTTTCTGAAGCTGCGCGGGCTGGAAGATGCCTACGCCAATTACTGGAACAACACGATGCGGGCCTGCGAGCGTAACCGACAGTTCACTATCCGGCAGAGCGATCAATACCGGACGTATCAACAGGGGGTGTGGGGGCTGAGCGCGTCGGATGGGCCGTTCGGCTACCGGGCCTATGGCGCGGCGGAAGGCAATCATGACGGCACGGTGGCCCCGTATGCGTCAGCGGCCTGCCTGCCCTTCACGCCGGAGATCGCGCTCGGAGGGATGCGGGCACTGCTGACCGAATATGGCCCGCGCGTCTGGCGCGAGTACGGCTTCGTCAGCGCCATCAACGCAGATGAGGACTGGTATTCGCGCGAACATATCGGCATCGATCAGGGGGACATCCTGCTGATGATCGCCAACTGGCAGGACGGATTCGTGTGGAATCTGTTCATGGCGAACCCGAATGTTCAGAACGCTCTCGACAGGATGGGATTTGTGGGGAGCAGCGGCGACTATGCCGTGACTCCGGCGTATTTAGCGGGCGCGGTCGGACGGTGACGCAAATGAAAGCGCGGCATCCCATGAATGCCCTGCTCATGCGTCCTACCCAGACCAGTCGTATTTGGGCTACACATAGCGTTCGCGGATGGCGGCGCTGGCGTAGTCCAGGATCGAGACGACGATAGCGATAGCCAGCACCGCGACGCCGGCGTCCCGGTAGCGCAGCAGGTTGATCTGCTGCTGGAGCAGGAAGCCAATGCCGCCGCCACCGACGAAACCGATGATGGTGGACATGCGGACATTGATGTCCCAGCGGTACATGGTGAAAGCGATGTACGACGGGATGATCTGCGGGACGACGGCGTAGACGATGGTCTGCAAGCGATTCGCGCCAGTGCTTTGCAGCGCCTCGATGGGGCCGCTGTCGATGGTCTCGATCTGCTCCGAATACAACTTGCCCAGCGACGCAATGGAATGCAGCGTCAGCGCCAGCACCCCGGCAAAGGGGCCGATGCCGACCCAGATGACGAAAACCAACCCCATGATGAGCGGCTCGATGGAGCGGAGGGCGTTCAGGATGGTGCGGGTGATGGAATAGAGGACGCTGCCGATGGCGAAATTGGCGCGGGTGCCGCGCAGCCCGCCGATGATCCCGGCGACGACCGCGCCGATGACCATCGCCCTGGCGACGTACTCGTAGACTTCAATCCCAGCCAGGGACGCCAACACATGACGGGGTGGCAGCACCCCCTCAACCACCGACCGCGTAATATCCATTACGGAAAAGGCGACGACGAAGCCGATCACTGAACCCAACCACGACAGGATGGTCAGAATGATGCGCTGTGATCCTGCCGGGCGGGGGCCAACCTGGGCGTAGCGGCGGTACAACTCCGGCAGAATGGGCGATGTGAGGGTCGCTACGGTCACGGGGATGAGCAGGCCCAACCAGGCCGCCGACAGGCTGATGGCCGCCGCGATGCCGAGCAGGATCGCGCCGGCTAGCGCACCCAGAGCCGCGCCGAGAACGTGGCTGGCGGTTCCGGTGATTTGTCGCAGGACGGTATGGGTAAGCGCCCCGCCTATCGAAGCGGCGGCAAAGGCTCCGACAATGCCGGACAGCGGGACAAGGATCAACTGAATGATTTCGCCGATTGAGCCGATGAAGCGGGTAACATAACCCAGGATACCGTCGGCGGCAATCCGGTCAATGACCAGGGCGATGCCGCCGATCAGGCCGATGACAATGACGACCAGGACACTCACCAGCAGGGTCATGAGGATCGAGCGGAACGGTGATCCGGCAGGCGGGAGGGCGCTGCTTCGGATGCGCGTGGTCGAGGCGACCGCGCCAAAGAGAACGATCAGCCCGGCAGCGGGCGCGGCGATTCCACCGTTGCCCAAATTGAGCGCGACCTCACCCAAGCGGGCGAGGAGCAGCGTGCCCAGAAAGTAACCGACCGGGATGAGGGTGAAGCCCACCAGCAAATTGCCGAGGGGGATGCGAACCGGACGCATCAGGTTGTGGGCGGCAAAGAAGCTCAGGATGGCAGACGGCAGGATCGAAATGGTGGTGGCGATCAGGGCGAGGAAAATGGTTTCTATCATCCGCTCGAAGACCAGTCCCGTCGTTTCGCTCAGATGTGGCAGTCCAACCGGGAAACGTCCCTGGGCTTCGATAGAATGGGTTTCGCCATTGGTTCCGCGAATACGCGGCACTTCGATCTGCACGCTGAAGCGGCCGCTGCCATCGGTGACGAAATTGTCTTCTTCGCTGCCGACTACCTGACGAATGCGGCGTTCGCCGTCGGTGGCGATCCAGTTGATCCGAGCGAGCGCGTTGGGGAAGAAGTTGTAGCCGCGCACGGTCACGAGGTCGCCGCTGCTGCCACAGGCCGGCTCGATTTCGATGTAGGGTTGGTCGGCGCTGGGCTGGGCAGACGGCGCGGTGAAGCCCTCGCCGCAGGTCATCTGGAAGGCGGTGGTGGTGTTCTGGATGCTGTAGTCCTGCTCGAAGACGTTAGGCGAGAGGAGTTCCTGGAGGGCGTTGCCGACATTCTGCTGGCGCTGCGGCTGCTGGGTCACGCTGAAATCGATATCGGTGACCGTCCAGCCATAGGCGAATATCACCAGGACGACCGCAGCGATCAGGACGATGACGAGGCGCTTCAAGGCGCTCTGGGAGCGGGGAGATTCAGCAGGTTGATTCATCGTCCGTTCCTCAGATCAACTGATTTCCACTTCAACGGCATCTTCACCATAAATCTGTTTGAAGCGATCATTATCGATTTCACCGGGGAGGCCATCGAATTCGAGGACGCCATCTTTGAGGGCGATTACCCGGTCGGCATAAGCGCGGGCCAGACTCAGAAAATGCAGGCTGCACAAAATGGTGAGGCCATCTTCTTTATTCAACAATTGCAGATATTTCATGACGGAGTGCGAGGTCGCCGGGTCGAGGCTGGCGACAGGTTCGTCGGCCAGGATCAACTCCGGTTCCTGCATGAGTACCCGCGCGATGCCGACGCGCTGCTGCTGCCCGCCGCTGAGCGAACTGGCGCGGTTGTAGGCTTTTTCGGGAATGCCGACGCGATTCAGGGCGGCCATTGCGCGATCTCTTTCGCTGCGAGGAAAGTAGTTGGCGAGGCTGAAAAGCGGGTTGACATAACCCAACCGACCGGACATCACGTTGGTGATGACGCTGGAACGTTTGACCAGATTGAACTGCTGGAAGACCATGCCGATACGGCGGCGCACCTGGCGGAGTTCATCATCGCTGACGGCGGTAATGTCCACACCGTTCCAGACGATGCGGCCTTCGGTCGGATCGATCAAGCGGTTGATACAGCGCAGCAGCGTCGATTTCCCGGAGCCGCTCAAGCCGATGATCGAGACGAACTGCCCATCGGGAACATCGAGATTGATGTTCTTGAGCGCGACAAAGCCGTTCTCGTAGACTTTGGTGAGGTTCTGAATGCTGAGCATCACGCCTCTTCATGGAGGAGCGGGTAGAGAGAAACTCCCTACCCGCCGGTGTGTGAACAGAATGGTGACGGACTAGCCGCCGAAAATGTCCTCTTCGGTCAGGCCGAGGATCTGGAACTGGAGGCGAACCGGGTCATAGGCGGCATTGGTGATGGGGGCGAGGCCGCTCCAGCCGTAGAAGTCCTCGCTGCCGATGGACTGTCCCCAGGCTTCGGTCTGCGCGAAGGCGTACAGCGCATCCATGATCTGCGCCTTGAGTTCAACGGGGAATTCCGGCCCGAAGCTCAGCGTGTCGTTCGGGATCGGGGCGCTGAGGCGGAGGATACGCACCTGATCGACGACATCGGGCGCGGTTTCGCGGATGTTGGCGCGGGCATCGAGGATGCGGATATCGCCAACGAACAGGTTGCCGTCTTCGGCGATCCGGGACTCGTCCACGGTCAGATCATAGGGTTCGGCCAGATCGCCGATGCGCCAGGGCGCGCCAGGGACCACTGGGGGGCTATAGAAGGTCGTGCCGAACTCGGCTTCGCCGCTGTAGACCGCCTGTACAACCTGGTTGTGACCACCGGCCTCGACGCGCTCACCGGGTTCGATGCCAGCCGCTTGCAGTTCGACCGACGGGACGATGAAGCCCGAAGTCGAGCCGGCATCGGGGTAAGCCCAGCTCTTGCCGGCCAGATCGCCGAAGGTATAGATGGGGCTGTCACGACGCACAATATAGGCCGCCCAGTAGACGTTCCAGCCGCGGCGCACGGCAGCCGCTTCAACCTGGACGCCGCAGCGATTGTTGGCGATGACGTAGCCAGCCGCCGGGATAAAGCCCATCGAATTGCCCGGCGAGGCGCACATGGCTTCGACCGTGGCCGCGTAGGAGGTGGGCACAAACACTTCAAAGTTCAGGCCAGTCGCCGCCTTGAGGGCTTCCGCCATGACTTCGCCGCCGGTGGTGATGGTTTGCGCCTCGACCGAGGGCACGAAATAGACCTGAATGGGGTTGGATTCGCTGCCGATGTCGCCGGATTGGGCCGCGGCGATATTGAACGCCAGCAGCGCCGTCACGATGACCAAGAGCAGCACGATGGTACGTCGGTTTTGCATGAGATTCTCCCTTATTGCAGGATGGACAACTCGGTGACATGCGACCGATCTCGAAGATACCACTTTTCATGAGGACATGCACTAAGAAAGTAGCGGATCGATTGGGGTACAGTTTCCTCATGCAAATGGACGTAGTGATCGCAGCGGATCAGTACATTAATGCATGACGTGATCTGCGGTTAGGCGCCTTTGTCGTTATCCAATGGGGAGAACACTCACTCGGTTTGCATCGTGACGGCCAGTACGAAGGGGTAGACCAGGCCGCTGCCGTGGCGTTGCAGCAGATCACCGACTACAGTGAGAGTCCATTTTGAATCGGCGATGTCATCGACCAGCAGCACAGGTTTGCCCTTTAGTCGATGGACAACCTCGAACTTCGACCGCACATTGAGCGCCTGTTGAAAGCTGTTTCGCATGTCGGACTGCGGCGGATGCTGCGTCCGATGTTCAACCGCGGCGGCATAGGGCAGATCGAGTGCCCGCGCGAGGCGTTCGGCGAAGTGCGGAACCAGGGCCGGCCGTCTCAGCGAAGGCATGGGGATGACACCGTTCACCTGGATGCCGGACTGCTTCCAATAGTCCCGCAGCGCCGCCGCTGAAGCCTCGACCAATTCAT